>CAXNKI010000064.1:0-6918 GCA_964202645.1 Alphaproteobacteria bacterium
TGAGCCTCTATCCCGCCGGGCATTATGTCCGCCAGATCCGCTTCAGGCCGAGCGTCACGTTCCCGCAAGGCTGGACCGCCGCCACTGTGCTCGATGGCCCGAGCGGCAACACGGGCAAAGTCAGCTGGGACGAGGTGGATTATGAAACACTGGTCGATTCGCCGATCTTTGCCGGGCTGCATGCGCGCAAATGGGATCTGGGCAACCGCATTTCCTTCAGTGCCGTGGCTGACAAGCCCGAATTGCTGGCACTGCCGCCAGAGCGGCTGCCTGCGCTGAAGGCAATGGGCGATGAAGCCCTGGCGCTGTTCGGAAGCCGTCCGTTCGATCGCTATGAATTCCTTGTGGCACTTACCGACCGGATGGGTGGCATCGGGCTCGAGCATCATCGCTCAAGCGAAAACCAGATGGAGCCGAACAACTTCGTCGAATGGGAAAAGATGGACTGGGACCGCAATGTCCTGGCGCACGAATTATCACACAGCTGGATCGGCAAATTCCGCCGTCCTGCAAAGCTGTGGACGCCCGACTATCGCACGCCGATGCAGGACAACCTGCTGTGGGTCTATGAAGGTCAGAATCAGTTTTGGGGCTGGGTGCTGGCGGCGCGGTCGGGGTTGCAGAGCAAGGAGACGATTCTTGGCGCAATGGCAGGGCAAGCGGGCCTCTATGCCACCCAGCCGGGGCGCAGCTGGCGTTCGCTGGAGGATACCACTCACGATTCGATCATCTCAGGCCGCAAGCCGCGACCCTGGCGCACGCTTTCGCGCGACGAGGACTATTACAACGAAGGCGCGCTGATCTGGCTGGAAGCCGATCAGGTGATCCGCGCTGGCAGCGCCGGGCGCAAAGGGCTCGATGATTTCGCAAAGCTCTTCTTCGGTATCCGCGACGGCGATTGGGGCGTGGTGCCCTATGAATTCGAGGATGTCGTCGCCGGGCTGAATGCGGTTTATCCCTACGATTGGGCGACATTCCTGAAGACCCGGATCGAAGCACCCGGCCAGCCCGCCCCGCTGAAAGGGATCGAGATGGCCGGCTACCGGCTGGCCTGGCGCGAGGAACCCAACCCCGTCGACAAAGCGATCATGGATGAAACCAAGCGGCTCAGCCTGACTTATTCGCTCGGAATTTCGCTCGACAAGGACGGGGTGGTGGGCGGTCCTCGCTGGGATAGTCCCGCGGTCAATGCCGGGCTGGTGACGGGAGCGAAAGTGGTGGCGGTTAACGGCATAGCCTATGACTCCGACACGATGAGGGCGGCGATTACTGCGGCCAAAGGTGGCACCAAGCCGATCGAGCTGCTGGTCAAGCGCGGCGACCGCTTCCTCACGGTTCCGGTCACGTGGAATGGCGGGCTGCGCTATCCGTGGCTTGAGCGGATCCCGGGGGCGAGCGGACAGGCCGGGCTTGATCGGCTGCTGGCGCCAAAGCGAACTGCAGCGCCGAAGTGAGGCGTCGCGGGCTGGGCAACTGGATTGCGCCGCCGCGTTTTCTCGTCTTCCTCGCGCTGTTGCCGCTGGGCTGTTTTGGCTGGTTCCGGTTCAATCCCGGCGCGAACTGGCAGGATGCGCTGGCTATGGGCTTCGATGGCGCGGCACTGGTTTTCCTGGCGCTGCTGATCCCGTTCCTGCGCGACGGCAGTGTGGCCACGATGCGCCGCCATGCCGCCGAGAACGACGCCAACCGGCTGCTGGTTCTCGCAATTACCTCGATCCTGATGCTGGTGGTACTGGCGGCGGTTTCTGGTGAGCTGCGCGCGATGAAGGCAGGCGACCCATTTGCCATGTACAAGCTGGCGGTTACGCTGGTGCTGATCTGGCTTCTGGCCAATTCGGTCTATGCGCTGCACTATGCCCATGAATTCTATGCCAGCGCGGGTAAGGGCGGGGCGGACCGCGGCGGTATTGTCTTTCCCGGCACCTCCACGCCCAGCTATTCCGATTTCGCCTATTTCGCTTTTACACTTGGTATGACTTTCCAGACCTCCGACGTGGTTATCGAAAGCGCACGAATCCGCCGGATTGCGTTGATGCACGGTCTCGCCGCTTTCGTGTTCAACATCGGGGTGATCGCTTTCACCATAAATGCGCTTGGCGGCGCGGGATAGCCGGTTGCCGTGCAAGACAGCTGCGGGTAAGTGGCCCCATGCGCATCGACCTCATCCCCGCCGGCGACAATCCGCCCCATGAAATCAACGTTGTCATCGAGGTGCCGATTGGCGGCGAGCCAGTGAAATACGAGCTCGATAAGGCTTCAGGAGCGCTGTTTGTTGATCGCATCCTGCACACCGCGATGCGCTATCCGGCAAATTACGGCTTCGTGCCGCACACACTGGGCGAGGATGGCGATCCGCTCGATGCACTCGTTATCGCCCGCTCGCCGATCATCCCGGGCGCGGTGATCCGGGTGCGCCCCGTTGGCGTGCTGATGATGGACGACGACAAGGGCGGCGATGAAAAGCTGATCACCGTGCCGGTGGACGCGACTTTCCCGTATTACCGGGAAGTGGCGGGACATGAAGGCCTGCCGCCGATCGTAACCCAGCAAATCGAACACTTCTTCCAGCACTACAAGGATCTGGAGCCGGGCAAGTGGGCCAAGCTCAGGGGCTGGGGTGATGCGGACACGGCGAAGCGCTATATTGTCGAAGCGCTGGAGCGCGCGAAAAACGAAGGCTAGCCTGCCGTCGCCAGCTGCCTTTCGGCATCAAACGCTATCGGCAGGCCTTTCAGGCCCCAGACCCCGAAGAACGGCCGCCAGGCACTTGGCCCCGTGCGGCGCGGATTGGGGATGCGCCGGGCGATCTGGTGCAGTCCTTCTTCGATCTGCGCGCGGGCGATGAACTGGCCGAGGCAGATGTGGACACCAAGTCCGAAGGTGATGTGTTTCTTGGCGCTGGTCCGCTCGGGATCGAAACTGTCGGCATCGGCAAAGGCGCCCGGATCGCGGCCTGAAATGCTGACCGGGAAGAACAGCAGCGTGCCTTCGGGAAAGGTAACATCGCGGTATTCGAATGCCTTGGTCACCACGCGCGGGATGGTTGAGGTGGTGAGGTGGCGGAAGCCCTCTTCCATCACTTTTTTTGCAAATCCCAGGTCCTCGGCGCAGCGCTGATAAAGCTCGGGCCGGTCGATCAGCACGTTCATGGCCAGCGTCAGCGCGTTCTTCGAGGTATCGTAGCCAGCAACAAACAGGAAAATCAGCAGGTCATAGAGCTCGCGCTCCGAGAGACCGTCTGCGGCGCGCGTCTTCAGCAGAACGTCGAGCATGTCCTCTTCGCCTGGCCCGTGCGGAGCAATTCGGCGTTGGTCAACGAGGCCCTGGACAAAGGCGTCGAGCGTGTCGAAGGCATCCACCAGATTGGGCAGGAACGCCTTGTTCATGCTCAGGCTCAGCCCGAAAGCCTCAAGGCTGCCGCGCAGCTGAGGGATAACTTCAGGCGACGCGCCGACGAGACCGCAGAACACGGTGATTGGGAAATTCGCGGCAAAGTCCTCGAAATCGAACGCGCCTTTGGGTGCCCATTCGTCGAGCTGGCGGGCGATCACGTCCTGCATCAGCGCGCGGTGGCGGTTTGCCTGTTGCGGGGTGAAAGCGGGAGCAAGCACCTTGCGGATGCGCTGGTGGGCATCGCCGGTCTGCGCCAGCAGGCTTTCGAGCTGGAACCGGCCCCAGCTGGTCTCGCGCGCTTCCATGATGTCGACCACGCTGCGATAGGCACCCTCAAGATTGCGGTCCATCTGCAGCACATCACGCATCGCATCATATTGGGTGATGACAGTGCCATAGGGGCAAGTGGCAAGCCAGGGGTGTTGCTCCCGAGCTTCCGCGAACCGGGGCAGGGGATCATCGGCGAAGCTCGCCTCGTCCATCGGCAGGTATGGCAAATCAAGCGCGGTGACGTCTGGCATGGGTTCGGCCCTCCAGACTGGATGCTAGTCTAGCCGAAGCGCGCCTGCAACATCCGCCATGACGCGCGCAGCCCCAGTGCGTCGCCGCCCTTGGGCCGTCCAGGCTTGGCGAGCGGGCGCCAGGCGAACGTGTCGAAATGCGCCCAGTCGATCCCCTCGGGGACAAAGCGGTCGAGGAACAGCGCAGCGACTGATGCCCCGGCAAAGCCGTTGGTGTGGCTGTTGTTCAGGTCGGCAATGTCGCTCTTGAGGTATTCGCGGTAGCCGTCCCACAAGGGCAATTGCCAGCAGGGATCGTCGGCTTGCTTGCCAGCGGCGAGCAGCGCAGCTGCGGTCGCATCCTGGCGGGCGAACAGCGCGGGCAAGTCTGGGCCGAGTGCGGAGCGTGCCGCGCCCGTCAGCGTGGCGAAATCGATGATGAGGTCAGGCTTTTCTTCGCCCGCACGCGTCAGCGCATCGCCCAGGACAAGCCTCCCCTCGGCGTCGGTATTGCCGATTTCGACGGATATGCCCGCGCGCGAGCGCAGCACGTCGCCGGGGCGGAAGGCATTGCCTGAGACCGCATTTTCCACTGCCGGCACCAGCAGATGCAGCCGCACTTTCATCCCGCTTGCCATGATAAGGCCCGCGAGCGCCAGCGCATGTGCCGCTCCGCCCATATCCTTCTTCATCAGCAACATGCCGGAGGATGGCTTGATATCCAGCCCGCCCGAATCGAAGCACACGCCCTTGCCGATAATCGCGAGGCGGGGGTGCTTTGGATCGCCCCATTCCAGCTCGATCATCCGCGGGGCATGGCTGCGCCCGGCGGCGCGCCCGACCATGTGGACCATCGGGAATTCTCGCTCCAGCGCATCACCGCGCGTGACGCGAAGTTCGGCCCGGTGCGCTTTGGCCAGTGCTTCGGCGGCGGCTTCAAGCTCGACCGGCCCCATGTCTTCGGCGGGGGTGTTGACCAGATCGCGGACCCGGTTGGTAGCCTCCGCCTCGGCGAGCGCCGGGCCGATCGCGCCGACTTCGCCGGTCAGCAGCATGCGCGCGCCTTCGGTTCCGGGCTCGGAGCGATAGCGGTCAAAGCGGTATTGACCGCTCGCCCAGCCGAACAACGCCGGCCCCGGTTCGCCGCCCGCGCGGCGATAGGTGCCAGCGGGCAGAACTTCGGCAAGCCGCGCCATGCACCAGCTCGACAAGCTGTCCGGATTGGCGACGCCGCTGACCGCAAACCAGCCGTCGCCGTCTGGCACGATGGCATATTCATAGCCCGCGCCCTCGAACTTCTGCGCGGCGAGCGCTGCGCGCTGGGGGGTGCTCAGCTTCTTGAGGAAGTCAGCCAGGCCATCCTTGTTCACGAGATGGAGGGCGATGGCGCTCTGGCCCTTGTCGGGCTGGATAGTTGCGTGTTTGTCAGTCATGTTGCGCGCATCTAGCCGCAGCCATGCGGCCAGCGCGAGAGGAAAGTGCCATGCGCTCCCAGATGCTTCCCCTTATTGTGCTGACAATGCTGGCGGCCTGCCAGCAGAGCGAAGCCCCGCCTGCCGCGCGCGCCGACGATTCCGCCAGCCCGCTGGCGACTGCCAGCGCGGCCATGAGCGAGCCGGCAGCCTTGCAGTCCCCCGCCGGCGGTGCCCGCGCAGTGGAGGAGGAAACCGAGCTCTACAATTTCGATTACAGCTATCCCGCGCAGGCCGGCGCGATTCCCGCTCTGAAGGCCATGCTCGATGCCGATGTCGCCGAGAAACGCAGCGCGCTGGCGACAGAGGCGCGCGAGGGGCGCGATGAGGCAAAGAAGGCTGGCTTCGATTTCATCAAGCATGACCGTTCAGTCGGCTGGCAGGTGGTCGCAGATCTGCCCGCATGGCTGAGCCTTTCGGCAGGCTCCGGCGGCTTTTCCGGAGGAGCACATCCCTATCGCAGCTACGATGCCATGGTCTGGGACAGGGCGGCGAACGCGCGGCGAAAGGCGAGCGACCTGTTTGTCTCGTCGCAAGCACTGACCCGCGCGATCCGCTCCGATTTCTGCCGCGAGATCGACAAGCAGCGCGCCGAGAAACGCGGCGCGCCTGTGGTGCGCGACAGCACCGGCCTGTTCGACGATTGTATTGATCCGGTGAAAAGCACAGTGATCCTCGGCTCCTCAAACAAGCGGACATTCGACCGCATCGGCGTGCTGGTCGGCCCCTATGAGGCAGGGCCTTATGCGGAAGGCGACTATGAAGTGACCCTGCCGGTGACCCAGGCGGTGCTCGCCGCAGTCAGGCCCGAATACCGCGCGGCCTTTTCGCTGAAACGATAGCCCCTCGCAATTTGCACTGCCAATCGCTACATCGCCGACCATGACCCAATACCAGACAGTCGCCCCGGGCGAGACCCAGCTGCGCGACGGCACGCTTAAGCTCAATGGACCCGAGGCCTTCGCCGGGATGCGCGCTGCCGGGCGGCTCGCGGCGGAAAACCTCGACGCAATTACACCGATGGTGGTGCCCGGCGTGACCACGCAGGCGCTCGATGATTTCGTGCGGCAGTTCACGCTCGATAACGGCGCGGTTCCCGCGACGCTGGGTTACCGCGGCTATGCGCACTCGTGCTGCATCTCGATCAATCATGTCGTCTGCCACGGAATTCCATCGGACAAGACGCTGAAGGACGGCGATATCGTCAATATCGACGTCACGCCGTTGCTGGATGGCTGGCACGGCGATTCGAGCCGGACTTATCTGGTCGGCGATGTGCCGCTGAAAGCGCGGCGGCTGGTTGAAGTGACCTACGAGTGTCTGATGCTCGGCATCGAACAGGCGCGCCCCGGCAAGCATCTCGGCGATATTGGCGCGGCCATCCAGCGCCACGCCGAGGCGAACCGCTACGGCGTGGTGCGCGAGTTTTGCGGCCACGGCATCGGGCGCCTGTTCCACGATTCACCGGAAGTGATCCACGCCGCGCGCGCGGGCACCGGTCCGGTGATGCGTCCGGGGATGTTCTTCACCATCGAGCCGATGATCAACCTCGG
>CAXNKI010000065.1:0-6896 GCA_964202645.1 Alphaproteobacteria bacterium
GTCGCAGAGAGGCCGACCGAAAGCACATCTGGCGCGGCGTCGCGGCCAAGCTGGAATTCATCAACCAGCGCCACGGCGAGATTGGCCACGGCGGCGTCCATGCGCGGCGAGGTGGTGAAGCCTTGTGCCTTGCCGCGCTCAAGCGCGAAGCGGCCATCGCCGATCATGTTGCCGCTGGCGTCGATTCTGCGGCCAAGCGACGCGCACCACGCCGGCACCGGCATCGCTGGCGCGCCTTTGGCGATGGTGGCCAGGGCAGTGCGGCTCGCGGCAACAGCGACGGGGCTGACCGGCAGTCCCTCGAAAGTGGTGAAACCGGCCGGGCGCCACCAGTAGGCGGCATCGATGGCGTGGCCACCCATCATCACTGCTGCGCGGTCCTTGTAGGATACCGCGACGTTCTTGCTGGCGGAATTTGCGGCTTTCAGCCGGTCGCCAAGCGTGCGGGCATTCAGGTTGCGGGCCGAGACCACCGGGCGATCGGAAGTGCTGGCCGGATTGGTTACATCCTCGGCGCAATAGACATGCTTGTCGGCGCGGGCGAGCGCGGGCTCATACCAGTCATTGGCGATGATGCCGCTGCGCGCCGGGCGCACGCCAGTGAGGATGGTCGAATGGCCCGGGCAGGTCTCGGTCGCGGCGTGCGACTGGAAGCCGGAAGGGAACACTGCGCCGTCCTGCAGGCGGGCAAGCCCTTGGGTGAAGCGGCGGCGATAATGCGCAAAGAGATCGGCGGAGAGCTGATCGACCGAAATCGCGACGATCAGGCGTGGGGGTGCGGCTGGAGT
Organism: Alphaproteobacteria bacterium; assembly: GCA_964202645.1. Classification (GTDB taxonomy): domain Bacteria; phylum Pseudomonadota; class Alphaproteobacteria; order Sphingomonadales; family Sphingomonadaceae; genus Novosphingobium. Next base: position 789 of record CAXNKI010000065.1, read on the forward strand.
TGGCTCACCCAACGCAGGCGTCGCAAGCGACAGGATGCCAGTGAGGAGCAGGGCGGCACGGGACAGGCGCATGGGCAGGCTCCTTGAAAATTGGCGATAATGGCTGCAAAGCCCTGATGGCCGGACAGCGCGAATTGCGCAAGCTGCTCGGCGACGGGAAAGCGTCTTCGCATGGTCTATCGCGCCCTTGTTGCATTGCTGTTGCAGGCACTGGCCATGGTGCTGGTACCGCCCGCCATTGCTGCGCCGACGAACATCGCCGCCGAACTTGTGGCCGAACGGGCTGTGGCTCCGGGCGAGACGGTTGACCTCGCTATCGTCATGCGCCCGGCTGCGGGCTGGCATGGGTATTGGTCGAACCCCGGTGATGCGGGGCTGGGCATGCAACTGGAATGGAGCTTGCCCACCGGTGCGAAGGCGGGCGCGCCGCGTTTCCCGGTGCCCGAGACGCTGCTGATCCAGGGCCTGATGAACCATGTTTACGGCAAGGAACACGCAATGATCGTGCCGATCACCATGCCGAGTGGCGTGCGGCCCGGGCAGTTGCTGCCGGTTGCGCTCGATGCGCAGTGGCTGGCCTGCACCGACAAAGTTTGTGTTCCCGAACGCGCCAGCCTGGCAGCAAAGATCGTCGTGGGCAGCGATGGCCAGCGCGACACCCGCTTCGACCTTTGGCGCCAGCACCTGCCCGCGCCGCTGGGCGCCGAGGCCCGCTTTGCGTTTGAGCCGGGGCGGTTGCGGATCGCCATTCCGCTGCCAGCCAGAGTGAAGCTTGATGACCCGCATCTGTTCATCGCCGAGGACAAGGTCGTCGACTACGCCGGAGTTCAGTCTTTCAGCCGCGAGGGGGACATGCTCGTTGCTGAACTGCCACGCGCGAAATTTGCCGCGATTACGCCGCAGCGGATCAGCGGCGTGCTGCGCCTGTCGCGCGAAGGCGATCTCGGCTTGGCAATTATCGGTGGGCCCGGCGAAGTCCCCAAGGCTGGCAAGCCGCTGGCGGGCGGCAATGCTGCCGGCGGGAGTTTCCTCGTCTTGCTGCTCGGCGCGCTCGCTGGGGGGCTGCTGCTCAACGTGATGCCCTGCGTCTTCCCGATCCTGAGCCTCAAAGCCCTGAGCCTTGCCCGAGCAGGCGAAAGCGAAGCCGAAGCGCGGCGCGAGGGACTGGCCTATACAGCCGGGGTGGTGATTGCCTGCCTTGCACTCGGCGCATTGCTGCTGGGGCTGCGCGCGGCGGGTCAGGAAGTCGGTTGGGCCTTCCAGTTGCAGGAGCCGCTCGTGGTCGCGGCGCTTTTGTTGCTGGCCCTGGCGCTTACGGCCAATTTCCTCGGGGCATTCGAATTCGCCGTGCCCGGCTTCGTCAGCGCCGGATCAACCAAGGGTGCTTTCGCTACCGGCCTGCTCGCCGCTTTCGTCGCGACGCCCTGCACCGGACCGTTCATGGCCGCAGCGATGGGGGCGGCTCTGCTGTTGCCGGTGGCGCAGGGCCTCGCGCTGTTTGCCGCGCTTGGGCTGGGTATCGCGCTGCCGTTCCTGGCGATTGCTTTCGTGCCGGCGCTGCGCCGACGCTTGCCCAGACCCGGCGCATGGATGACAACGTTCCGCCGCTGGATGGCGCTGCCGATGGGGCTGACTGCGCTGGCGCTGTTGTGGCTGAGCTGGCGGCTGGGGGGCGCGTTTTTCGCCGTTGTCTGGCTGGGCGTGGGCACGGCAGTGCTGGTGCTGCTGGTGCTGATCGGCATGAGGCAGCGCGCCGGCCTCGCGGCGGGCAAACTCGTGTTCTTCGAGATCGCCGCCCTGGTTTTGGGGGCCGCCGCCGCGACGCCGCATGTGCTCAGCGCGCCAGCGGCTGTCGAGCAAGGCCTGCTTTCCGCGCAGCCATTTTCCGAAGCTGCCCTCGCTTCTGCCCGTGCCTCGGGCAAGCCGGTATTCCTGTATTTTACCGCCGACTGGTGCCTCACCTGCAAAGTCAACGAGCGCGTGGCGATTGAGCGCGATGATGTGCGTGACGCTTTCGCGAAAGCCGGCGTCACGGTGCTGGTCGGGGACTGGACGCGGCGCGATCCGGCAATTACCCGCTTCCTCACGGCGCAAGGCGCTGCAGGTGTGCCGCTCTATCTTTGGTATCCGGCGGGCGGCGGTCCGGCGCAGCAATTGCCGCAAGTGCTCGGGCCAGCGAGTCTGGTCGATCTGGCACGGCGATAGGGTAGCGCTGCGACAAAAATTCACCGTTCCAGGCCCGTGTTTTGATGCCAATCAAGGTTTCGCCCGGCGGTCATGTAAAGAGGGGGCTTCTCCCCTACTGGGCGGCGGGCCATCAGGCTCCGCCGCCTTCTTTTTCTCACAATATCTCAGCCATTCCGGCCAGCGCTGCCTTGAGCTTGTCGAGCGCCTGAGCTTTCAGCTGGTGCACGCGCGGCACGCTGACGCTCAGCACTTCGGCGATTTCCGACAGGTTCAGCTCCTCGACGAAATAGAGCTGGACGATCAGCTGGAGCCGCTCAGGCAAGGCGGCTATAGCTTCGGTGACGGTTTCGCGCAGTTCCTCGTCGGCTAGCAGCGTGAAGCTGTCGGGCCGCTCGTCGGCGAAGGCCATGTCGCTGTCGGAATAGGCCTCGTCCATCGATTCAAAACGGAGCGGCTCGCTCGAGCCGCGCAGCGCGGCAAGCTCGGCAGCAGTGACCCCCATGGCTGCGGCGAGCTCTGCCTCGCTGGGCTTGCGACCAAGCTGGCCCTGCAGGGCTTCCTCGGCCTCGCGCACTTGTCGGCGGCGCTGGGTCCGCGCGGCAATTGCCCTCGCGGCATCGCGCAGCGGCGTCGACTTCAACTATCTGCTGGCCCAGGCCCGAATCGAATCGGGCCTTGATCCGCGCGCGCGCGCCGGAACCTCGAGTGCCAGCGGGCTCTATCAATTTACGCAAAGCACATGGGCACGACCATCCTCACCCCTGATGCCGCCCAGCTGATCAGCGTGATTGCCGGGGCTGTAGCGACGGAAGGCGGCGGGCTTTCCATTCGCGGCCACACCGATTCGCTGCCGTGGAAGCCGGGCGAGCCGTCGAACAACTGGTCGCTCTCGGCCGGCCGAGCCGAGGCGACCCGGCAGGAAATGCTGCGCCGGAACATCCCGGAGGCGCGCTTCGCCCGTATCGAAGGCGTCGCCGCACGCGAACCGCTGGTGCAGGATAACCCTGCTGACCCCAGGAACCGGCGGATCTCGATCCTGCTGATGCGCTAAACTCTGTTTCACCTGCACTGAAACAGGTTAGGCACCGGCCCACCTCCCCACCTGGCCGCAATCTAATACTGCGCCTTGGGTAAGCGGGCGGGGGAGTGGGCCGCCGCCGCTTCCACGCTAGTGGAACAAACACCAAGCCGCAGCTGCACAGCCACTGGGCTTGCGTGGCAGGACCAATCGCGGCAACGTCTCCCGAAACAATGGGAGAGCCTCGCATGCCATTCACTGGTCCGATTGAAGACCGCCTTGCGATCCGCGAGATGTATGACACTTATGGCGACGGCGCGAACCGCATGGACCGGGCCATCTGGCTGTCGGTCTGGGCCGAAGACGCGGTCTGGAAGACCCACTACTTTGAACAGTCCGGCATCGCCGCGATCGGCCAACAGTATGACCAACTGATGGCCCCGGTCACCGCGACCACCTTTTTTACCCAGCTTGGGTCAATCGAAGTCAGCGGCGACACTGCGCGGGCCAGCGCTACCTGTCAGGAACGGCTGATGATGCCGGGGGGCAGTTTTCGGCTGACCGGGCGCAATGATGACGACCTGGTCAAGCGCGGCGGACGGTGGCTGATCCAGCGCCGCACGTATCATGTGATGATCGAGGAGGCTCCCGGGGAGAGTGAGGTCGTGGGCTGAAGCTGCCGCCCACTGTTGCAAGAAGAAGAAGCAAAAAGGCCCTGCGGTTCGGGGGAAAGGCCGATGCGATTGCCGCGACGCTCGCCGAAGTCGATACCAACTCCGCCAAGATCGGCAGCTTGGGCCTACGCGAGGCGGGCGCAGCCGGGTGCAAAAGCTCACCCGGCGCGAACGCGAAGTGCTGGCCGGCGAGGCTGCGGGGCTTTCCAACCGTCTGGTTGGCGAGAAGCTCTCGATCAGCCCACGCACGCTAGAAGTCCGCCGCGCCAACCACACTTCCGAGGCGCTCCGCATCGCTATCGAGGCATCTCTGGTCGTCTGAACTTCCCCAGAGCCGGGCAACCCACCATGCCCGGCCAACCTGTCCGCCCCTCCGTGCCTCTCTCCGGAGGGGCGGACCTTGTTTTCAGGCGCAAAGCGGGGCTTCCAGGCGTGGAGGGGCATCCATGGTATGCGGGCGGTTGCGGCATTGCGCCGATGCTGGTGAACGTCAGAAGGGCAGCCAGGTCTTCTTGGGCGTGAACTTCATGTAGCCCGCATTCAGGCCGAGCCGCAGCCCCGCGCCCGAGCGCACCGGGATTAGCACGATATCGCCGCGCCGCAGGTAGGAAACGTGGAATCCGCCGACGAGATAGGCCTGGCCTTCGCCTGCGCCGAAGCGCTTGAACAGGTCTTCGGTGTCAAACAGGTTGTAGACCAGAACAAAGCTGCTGGCCGCGTTCGCGCCGGCATCTATGCCCACCGATGGCCCCGTCCAATAGACTGGGCGCGTGCCTTCGATCTTGTGGTGCAGCGTGCCCGAGCCATAGCGCAACCCGAGAATGAAAGCGCCGCTCCCCTCGCGCCCGACGATATAGCCGTTGGGCTCGCCCTGCTTTTTCGAGCAAGTCGGAGATCATTGTCGCAAGACCTGCCGCGCCTTTGCCGAACACGCCTTCGGCGGCGCCGATCAGATCGTCCTTCTGATAGGTGTTGGTGCCATGGGTCGGTGCATCGGCCGGGATCGCATCGTTGAGCGGCGCGCCGATATCGATCGAAGGACCCGGCGCAGCAGCTGTTGCGGAGGCGGAGGGCGTTTTCGGTGCGGAAGAAACTGGCGGTGCGGGATTTGTTGGCGGCGGGGCGGCAGTGGTTGGCGCAGCGAGGTCGCCATCGATCGGCGCGCTGCCTTGCGCCAGACCTGCAGAATGGCCCATCACCAGCGCCAGCGCAGCGAGCGTCTGAACCGTGCGGACGAGTTTTTTGCGAAGAATTTGCGTGACTGCCATCATCAGTTGCCGGTCCCCGCTGGCCTGTCGGGCTTCACGAGAGTCGCACCTTGCCGAACCTGCAATGGCGGCGCGACGAGGCGAGTCGGAATTGCGGCCAAGCGAGTTGCCCCGGCAACCGCGCGCGGCAGCGCGCAAGCCCTTGCCGCCTTCCATCAGCGCCGCTATAGGCCCAGCGCGCTGCTGCGATCCGGAGACGTGGGTGAGTGGCTGAAACCAACGGTTTGCTAAACCGTCGTGCTGAGAATTCGGCACCGAGAGTTCGAATCTCTCCGTCTCCGCCAGTCCTTGAAAAAAGCTTGGAAGCGCCTAAATCAAGGGAATGGCAAGGGTTTCTCGCCCCCGATTGATACACAAAGCTGCTACACAAGGCGGCAAGGCCGTGGCTAGGCCCTGCCGGAAGGACGGGAGCTGGCCTGCGAAGAAACTGCCGAGCGCATTGTCAATGAAATGAATGACGCGCGCATCCCGGGCACCGGGCGTGGCGCCGCCGGGCACGATCAGGTTAGCGATGGCGTCGACTTCGGCCGCCTCGGCGGCGCTCAGCGTTTTGAGAGCAGGAGGCGCAGCTGCGGGATCATGGGCTGCATGACCAGCATGCTCTGCAGCGACCGCGATCTGCGGCCAATTCATGGATATCCAGGCTGCGCTGGACAAGTTGCCAATGGCCGTCAGGAATTGGCGACGCGAGGGGATTGGTTGTTCCATGAGCCGCTCCAAATTTGGCTGGAAAGCCGCCAGATTGAGCGCAGGCAACCTCAGGTGAGGGAATAAGGTAAACTGCGCATAGACAAGCTGCGACCGGCGCAACCTGACGGCTCGCCGTTCGTTTGAATGAGCCTTGGCGATTGCGACGGCTTCCGGATTCGGGCCTCTGTCGTCAGGCCCCCAAAGGTGACTTCAACCCGCCGGCATGCTGGATCTCTGCGATAATGCAGACACATTTCCTCGGGTATTCCTT
>CAXNKI010000066.1:0-6816 GCA_964202645.1 Alphaproteobacteria bacterium
GAGCAGCCGCAGCGTGCCCAGGCCATCGGCGTTGGCGGTATATTCGGGTGATTCGAAACTGACCTGAACATGGCTCTGCGCCGCGAGATTGTAGATCTCGTCAGGCTGGCTTTCCTGAACGATGCGGATCAGGTTGGTCGCGTCAGTCAGATCGCCATAATGCAGGATCAGCCGCTGGTGCTCGACATGCGGATCCTGGTAGATATCCTCGATCCGCGCGGTGTTGAACGATGACGAACGCCGCTTGATGCCATGGACGGTGTAGCCCTTCTCAAGCAGCAGCCGCGCCAGATAGGCACCATCCTGCCCGGTGATCCCGGTTACCAGCGCAACCTTGCCTGAACTTGCGGTCATCGGGCCGAGGTCAGTTGCGCTTGGGCACCGAGAACGAGCCGGTGACACGCCCGCCACCGCCGCCGCGCCCATCGACACTGGACACGCCGCTCGCCAGGTCGATCACCAGCCGCCCGCCGTTCAGCGTATCACCGCTGCGATTGAGCGCGACATTGCCCGCCAGCGTGATGATCCGGCGGTTGAAATCATAGATCGCCACATCGCCCCGCGCCGTTTCGCTGCCGCGGGTGACGACCACGCCGCCGGTGGCATCGAGCCGCTGAATTTTGAGGGCACCCGTATCGGTATAGGCCACCGTGGTGCGCCCGGCGCGCAGCCGCAGATCGCCCTGGGTAATATCGACATTGCCCGAAAGCACGACGCGCTGCTGCTTGTCCTGCAGCTCGATCCGGTCGGCGGCATAGTTGACCGGCGCATCGGTGTTGAAACCCGAGAGCCCCTGAGCCGCCGCGCCAAGCGCAACGAGCGCCGCGCCGACGGCAAAGCCGACCATGCCCGAGCGCAATGCCTTCATCATCACAATGCGTTCCGCCATCAGGGCATCCTCACTCTTCCCGGCACCATGCGCAGCCGGGCGTTGCCATCGAGCGAAACCGTGCGTTCGACCAGATCGGCTCTTATGCCGTTGGCAGAGAAAGTGCCAGATGGAACCTCACCTGAAATTCCGCCAGTGCCGGCGACGCGGCGATTCTTCATGTCGATGGTCACCCCGCTGGCGCTCAGCCGGTAACCGTCGCTGGTCGAGAACGTCACCGGGCCGTTGACGGTGACCGTGTCACGGTCGAAATCGTACTGCCCGTCAGGCGCAGCGAGCTTCGCTGGACCTTCGGCCATGACCAGCGACGCGGCAAGATCGGTCATGCGCACCACCGGATCGCCCGCCTTCACTTGCACCGCGCTGCCGGCGATGACCGCAAAGGGCCGCCCGTCGGCGTCGCGGCCCCGGTAGGTCGCATTGGCAACCCGGATGCGCTCGGGCGCGATGGCGACCTTGTGGCGATCAAGCAGAAAGCTGATTTCGCCGCGCGGACTGAGCGGCGACAGGATCATCACTGCGGCAATCACCCCGATGGCCGCCGGCAGCGCCGTGGCGAGAAACCGCACCAACCGGTCGTGAAAACCACCCGGCAGAGCAAACAGCCGGCGGCGGTCGCGCATCTGGTCGGCGGCAATTGTCATCAGACCGGATCAGGCCGATTCGTGGCTGAAAATGTCATGATCAGGCCAACCCGCCAGATCAAGCCGCGCGCGCGCTGGCAGGAAATCGAAGCAGGCCTGCGCGAGCTCAGTGCGCCCCTCGCGCGCCAGCCGTTCGACGAGGATGCCGTGCATTTCGTGCAGATAGCGCACGTCGGAGGCGGCATAGTCACGCTGGGCCTCGCTGAGTTCGGCCGCGCCCCAGTCGCTCGACTGCTGCTGCTTCGACACTTCCTTGCCAAGCAACTCGCGCACCAGGTCCTTCAGGCCATGCCGGTCAGTGTAAGTGCGCACCAGCTTGCTGGCGATCTTGGTGCAGAACACCGGCGCGGCAACGACGCCGAGATAGTGCTCGATGGCAGCGAGATCGAACCGGGCAAAATGGTAAAGCTTGAGCCGCGCCGGATCGGCCAGCACGGCTTTGAGGTTGGGCGCGGCATAGGCGCTGCCTGGCGCAAACCGCACGAGATGCTCATCGCCCTGCCCATCGGAAATCTGCAACAGGCACAGCCGGTCACGCGGGGTGATCAGACCCATGGTTTCGGTATCGACCGCAACCGGGCCGGGGGCGAGAACTCCGGCGGGGAGATCGTCTTCGTGAAAGTGGACAGCCATGGGCTGGGTGCTTAGGCGAGGCTGATCCGGCAAGCAACAGGCCAGAACTGAACAGGAGAACCGCGTGGCTGAAAGCGATGCCCTGCCTGACAGCTGGCGCGAGCCGCTGGGTCCGCTGCTGGAAACACCCGAAGCGCGGCGGCTGGACAGCTTTCTCAAGACTGAGGAGGCCGCTGGCAAACACATCTATCCACCGCGCGGCAGCCGGTTTGCGGCAATGGCGCTCACCCCGCTTGATGCAGTCAAAGTGGTAATTCTGGGGCAGGACCCCTACCACGGGCCAGGCCAGGCACATGGGCTGAGTTTCTCGGTCGCGCGCGGCGTAAAGGTTCCGTCCAGCCTCGCAAATATCTACAAGGAGCTGAACAGCGATCTTGGCCTCGCGGCGCCCGGCCACGGCAATCTGGAAAGCTGGGCGAGGCAAGGCGTGTTGTTGCTCAACGATGTTTTGACAGTGGAACAGGGCAAGGCGCATTCACACGCGAATATGGGCTGGGAACCGATCACTGACGCAGTCGTCGCCGCCGTCGCCGCAAAGGAGGAAAGCTGCGTCTTCATGCTGTGGGGCAAGCCGGCGCAGAAAAAGGGCGGGCGCATCGCTGATCTGAACGCCAGCCGTCACCTCGTCCTTGCTGCGCCCCACCCGAGCGGACTTTCCGCCTACAAGGGGTTTTGGGGCTGTCGGCACTTCAGCCAGGCCAATACGTTTCTGGCAGAGAATGGGCGCGGGCCAATTGATTGGCAGCTATGATTTCAACTTTCGGGAGAACAGAACCATGACCATCGAACAGGAACTCGCCGCGCTGAAAGCCACGGTGCAGGAGATCAAGGACCGTCAGGACATCCGCGACTGCATCGTGCGCGAAAGCCGCGCGCGCGACCGGCAGGACATTGCCGCGATCGAGGCCTGCTGGTGGGGCGACGGTATCGACGAACACGGCGCGGTGATCACCGGCGCGGCCGAATATGCGGCCAAGGCCAACATGGGCCACAAGATGAATTTCCACATGACCAGCCACAACATCACCAACCACATCTGCGATCTGGACGGCGATGTCGCGCACTGCGAAAGCTATGTGGTGGGCGGGCTGTCGTGGCTCGATAACAAGACCACAACCATCGCCATGGGCCGCTATCTCGACCGGCTGGAACGCAGAAATGGCGAATGGCGGATGCTGGTGCGCAAATGCACCATCGAGATGACCGCCGATTGCGATGCCAGCTGGGTCTTTTCGGAAAACGTCAAAGGCTTCCTCAAGGCCCGCTGGGACGGCCAGGACCCTTGTTATGACCGGCCTTACGTGCCGAACAACGAAGGACTGCGCTGGTAGGCGCTCAGTCCATCCCTTTGCCATCGGCGAGGCGCACCGGGATGCCATCAGGCGCGAAGTCATCGAGGCAGAACACGTTGACGCCATAGGAATCGGGCGCAGAGCGTTTCCGGTGAAACGGATAGATCCCGCAGGTCTTGCAAAAGAAGTGCCGCGCGGTGCCGGTATGCCAATTATATTCGGTCAGGCTCTCCTCGCCCGCGAGCAGAACGAACTTGCTCTCATGCACCTGGACCATCAGTGCATTCTTGCGCCGGCAGATCGAGCAGTCGCACATGGTCAGCTCGGGAAAAGTGCTGGTGATGGCGAAGCGCACCGCGCCGCAGTGGCACGAACCCGTGTGGCGGGTTTCGGGTCGGATCATCGGGCCTGCTCCGCCAGCCAAGGCCCCAGCCGCGCCAGTGCCTCTCCCACTTCGGCCGTCGAAACTGCAAAGCTGAAGCGCACGAAGCGTCCTCCATCCACCGGATCGAAATCGATTCCGGGGGCAGTCGCGACGCCGGTCTCCTCGATCAGCTGGCGGCAGAAACTCAGGCTGTCCTGAGTCAGATGGCCGACATCGGCATAGATATAGAACGCACCGTCAGGCGGGGCGATGCGGGTCAGGCCCATCGCCGGCAGCGCCGCCAGCATCAGTTCGCGGTTGCGGGCATAGGCTGCGACATGCCCTTCCAGCTCGTCGCGGCAATCGAACGCGACCAGCCCGGCATGCTGCGAGAGGCTGGGCGCGGTGAGGACCAGGTTGCCCATCCGCGCGCGCGCCGCGCCGACCAGCTCGGGCGGCACCACCAGCCAGCCCAGCCGCCAGCCGACCATGCTGAAATACTTGGAGAAGGAATTCACCACCAGCGCATCAGGCGCGAAGCGGAGGATCGAATCGACCGGTCCGACATAGCTGAGCCCGTGATAGATCTCGTCCGAGACGATGCGTATCCCGCGCGCGGCACAAATCTCGGCAATTGCTGCCATTTCCGCGCGCGCGATTACCGTGCCGGTCGGGTTGGCAGGGCTGGCGATGATGACACCATCGGGCGCGGGATCAAGCGCCGCCAAGGCTGCGGCAGTCAGCTGGAACCGCGCCGCCTCGCCGCATTCGATCTCGACCGGCTCGATGTGCAGCGCTTTGAGCGTGTTGCGATAGGCAACATAGCCGGGCCGCGCCAGCGCCACCCGATCGCCCGGGGCGAACAGCGTATTGAGCGCAAGCAGCAGAGCAGGCGAAGCGCCGCAGGTAAGGATCACTTGTTCGGGGGCCACGGCAACCCCGTGATCCTCGGCATAAGAGCGCGCAATCCGCTCCTTCAGCGCGGGGCTTTCCCAGTAACCTAGCGGATCGCTGTCAAGCACCCGGTGCGCCGCGGCAATCGCGGCCGCAGGAGCACCAGTGGATGGCTGGCCATACTCCATATGGATGATCGACCTGCCCTCGGCGGCCAGCCGATGAGCGAGTGCGCCGATGGCAATGGCATGGAAGGGATCGATCTGGGCGGGCATAAACCCTAGCGAGGAAGCTCGCTGACCCCCATCAGCATTTCATCGACCGCCCGCGCGGCCTGCCGGCCTTCGCGGATTGCCCAGACGACCAGGCTCTGGCCGCGCCGCATGTCGCCGCAGGCAAAGATCTGCGGGTCACTGGTGCGATAATCGATGACGTTGGCCGCGACATTGCCGCGCGCGTCAAGTTCGACGCCAGCCTGATCGAGCATGCCCTGCTTGCGCGGGCCGACGAAGCCCATGGCAAGCAGGATCAGTTCGGCCTCAAGAGTGAACTCGCTGCCGGCGATTTCTTCCATCTTGCCGCCGTTCCATTCGACGCGGACACATTCGAGACCGGTCACGTCGTTCTCGCCCGCCACGCGCTTGGTCAGGATCGACCAGTCGCGGTCGACGCCTTCCTGGTGGCTAGACGAAGTGCGCAGCCGCAGGGGCCAGTTGGGCCAGGTCATGGCCTTGTCCGGGGTTTCCGGCGGCTTTGACATGATCTCGATTTGCGTCACCGACTTGGCGCCCTGGCGGATCGAGGTGCCGACGCAATCCGAGCCGGTATCACCGCCGCCGATCACCACGACATGCTTGCCAGTGGCGGTGAGCGAGCCGCGCGGGGCGGCGCGCAGTTCGTCATCGCCGGCGTTGCGCTTGTTCTGCTGGGTGAGGAATTCCATCGCGAGGCGCACGCCGGGCAGTTCGGAGCCCGGAATTTCCAGCCAGCGCGCGTCTTCCGCACCGCCCGAAAGCACCACCGCGTCAAAGTTTTCCTTGAGGCTGGCGACCGACACCGTGACGCCGACTTCAGTCGAGGTGCGGAACTCAACGCCTTCGGCCTGCATCTGCACCATGCGGCGGTTGATCAGATGCTTTTCCATTTTGAAGTCGGGAATGCCATAGCGCATCAGCCCGCCGACGCGGTCGTTCTTCTCGAACAGAGTGACCGAATGGCCCACCCGGGCGAGTTGCTGCGCGGCGGCGAGGCCCGCAGGGCCCGAGCCAACCACCGCGACGCTCTTGCCGGTGCGCTTGGCGGCAACCTGAGGCGTGATCCAGCCGTTTTCCCAGCCCTTGTCGACGATCGCGCATTCGATGCTCTTGATCGTGACCGGTTGATCCTGAATGTTGAGCGTGCAGCTCTCCTCGCAGGGCGCGGGGCAGATGCGGCCGGTGAATTCGGGGAAATTGTTGGTGGAATGCAGCACTTCCAGCGCGTTCTGCCAATCGCCCTCATAGACCAGATTGTTCCAATCCGGGATGATATTGTTCACCGGGCAACCATTATGGCAATATGGAATGCCGCAATTCATGCAGCGGCTGGCCTGCGCCTTGAGCGCACCCTCGGCCAGCGGAACTGCAAATTCCTTGTAGTGCTTCACACGCTCAGCGACCGGGCGATAGCCACGGTCCTTGCGGTCCAGCTCGAGAAAGCCGGTTTCCTTGCCCATATCCCTAAATCCTATTCGGCTGCGACGGAAGCGGCTTCGAGCCGTTCTGCCTCGAGTTGCCCAAGCGCGCGGGCGTAGTCGCGCGGCATGACCTTGACGAATTTGCCCAGCGCCGCCTGCCAGTCATCAAGCAGCGCGCGGGCGCGCTTCGAGCCGGTGTGGAGGTGGTGGCGCTCGAGCAGAACGCGCAGCCGCTCGGCATCATGGCGCAGCATGTCGCCCATCCCGGCATCGTCGACGCCATTGGTGCGCTGCTGCGGACGGCCGGTGCCTTCTTCGTCGTCGCGTGTTGGCGAGATCGGCGTCAGATCGACCATCGCCTGGTTGCACTGGTCGGCGAACTGGCCGTGCTCGTCATAGACATAGGCAATGCCGCCCGACATGCC
>CAXNKI010000067.1:0-6793 GCA_964202645.1 Alphaproteobacteria bacterium
CGGCAGTCACCAGCTTTGCGCCATGTTTTGCAATGCCTTCAGCCTCATACTTGCCGCCGACCATGAAGCCGCTGATGTTCTGCAGGAACAAGAGCGGCACCTTGCGCTGGCAGGCAAGCTCGACGAAATGCGCGCCCTTTTGCGCGGACTCGGAGAACAACACGCCGTTGTTCGCGAGGATCGCCACCGGCATCCCGTGGATATGGGCGAAGCCGCAGACCAGCGTGGTACCATAGAGCGCCTTGAACTCGTGGAATTCGCTGCCGTCGACAATCCGCGCGATGACTTCGTGCACATCATAAGGTGCGCGCACGTCGTCGGGAATCACGCTGTAGAGCTCTTCCGCTGCATATTTCGGCGGGCGCGGTTCCTTCAGCGGCAGGCCGTGTGCATGCACCGGGCCCAGATGGCTGACGATGTCACGAACGATGGTCAGCGCGTGGCCGTCATTCTCGGCGAGATGATCGGTGACGCCGCTCTTGCGGCTGTGCAAGTCCCCTCCGCCCAGTTCCTCGGCAGAAATCACTTCGCCCGTCGCGGCCTGCACCAGCGGCGGCCCGGCGAGGAAGATCGTGCCCTGTTCCTTCACGATGACCGACTCGTCGCTCATCGCCGGAACGTATGCCCCGCCGGCAGTGCAAGAGCCCATGACGCTGGCGATCTGCGGGATGCCGAGCGCGGACATGTTCGCCTGATTATAGAAGAACCGCCCGAAGTGGTCGCGGTCGGGGAAGACTTCGGCCTGGTTGGGCAGGTTGGCCCCGCCGCTGTCGACCAGATAGATACACGGCAGGCGGTTTTCCTGAGCAACTTCCTGAGCGCGCAAGTGCTTCTTCACGGTCAGCGGGAAGTAGGTGCCGCCTTTCACTGTCGCGTCGTTGGCGAAGATCATGCACTGGCGGCCCGAAACCCGGCCCACCCCGGTAATGATGCCTGCGCCCGGCACTTCGTCGCCATACATGCCGTTCGCCGCCAGCTGGCCGATCTCGAGGAACGGCGAGCCCGGATCGAGCAGGCCTTCAACGCGGTCGCGCGGAAGCAGCTTTCCGCGGCTGACGTGGCGATCGCGGCTGCGCTCGTCTCCGCCCAGTGCCGCCTTGGCGACGCGGGCGCGCAGCTCGGCCGCCAGCGCGCGGTTGTGCGTCGCGCGGGCCTTCGCCTCGGGACTTTCCAGATCGATGCTGGTGGTCAGTACTGGTGCAGTCACATTATCCTCCATGCGGCGGCGCGTAGAACACATGCGCGCCGGGGCCAAGAGGCAAGTCGAAGGCGACCCAGCCTACCACCATGGCGATGCCCGCCACCATGAAGCACAAGGCGAAGGGCAGCATCATTGCGAGCAGCGAGCCAACCCCGAAGCTCTTGTCCCAGCGCCGGGCATAGGCGAGCACCAGCGGAAAGTAGCTCATCAGCGGGGTCATGATGTTGGTGTAGCTATCGCCGATGCGGTAGGCCGCCGTGGTCATTTCCGGGCTGATCCCCAGAAGCATGAACATCGGCACCACCACCGGGGCCATCGCGCTCCACTTGGCCGAGGCCGAGCCGATGAACAGGTCGAGGAAGCTCGACATCATCTGCACCGATACCAGCAGCAGCGGCTTGGGCAGCCCAAGCGTCTCGACCAGCCGCGCGCCATCGATTGCCAGGATCGGCCCGAGCCGCGACCAGTTGAACATCGCCACGAAATGCGCCGCGAAGAACACGAAGACGACATAAGGCGCGAGGCTGCGGATTCCCTGCTGCATCATGTCAATTACATCGCCGGCATTGCGGACCGTGCCGACCGCTTTGCCGTAGGCATAGCCGCTGAGCAAAAACAGCAGGGCGAAACCGGGCACCATTGAACCGAACAGCGGCTGCATCGCGGCAGTTCCAGACTTGCTCTCGTCGATCAGCGGCGAATAGCCCGGCACCAGCGACAGCGCCGCAAACAGGCCGACGACGGCCAGCGCGGCCAGCCCCGCATGCCGGAGGCCGCGCCGCTCGTTCGCGCCGAGCGGGGGCTCTTCGTCCATCTCCTCGGCGCGGGCCGCATCCCAGGTGCCCAGCCGCGGCTCGATCAGCCGATCAGTGATCAGCCAGATCAGCGGCACATAGAGCACCACCACGGCAAGGCAGAACCACCAGTTGCCCAGAGGGTTCATCGTCCAGCCCGGTTCGATGATCCGTGCGGCTTCCTGGGTAAAGCCGAACAGCAGCACGTCGGTCTGCCCCGGAGTTATGTTGCCGGCATAGCCACCTGAAACCGAGGCAAAGGCCGTGGCGATCCCGGCCAGAGGGTGCCGGCCGGCTGCCGCATAGACCACGGCGGCCAGCGGGATGAACACGACATAGGCAGCGTCCGAAGCATAGTGCGAAAGGATGCCGATAAGCGCTACAATAGGCGTCAGCACTGCGCCCGAGGCATTGCCCAGCGCGCGGCGGATCAGCGCCGAAAGCAAGCCGGAGCGCTCGGCCACCGACGCGCCGAGGATGATTGTCAGGATCAGCCCCAGCGGCGCGAAGCTGGTGAAGGTCTTGGGCATTTCGACAAACAGCCGGGTGACGTTCTCTTCGGTCAGCAGGCTGGTCGCGCGGTAGGTCAGCACGCCCGCTTCCAGATCGCCCCAGAGCGGCGCTTCCTTGCCCGAATAGGGCAGCGAGGCCGACCAGCCCTGCCAGGAGCCCAGCACCGAGAGCGCGACCAGCACGAGAATCAGCCAGACGAAGATCATCGCCGGATCGGGCAGCTTGTTGCCCACCCGCTCCACCCAGGCCAGAAGCCCGCGCTGCCTGCTGCTGTCGAATGCCGCCATGGCGATGTTTCTCCCTGCTGCGCTCCGGTTACGCGGTCCGGGCCAGCCGGTCCAGACGGTCTGGAGCTTTTGCCCTTTGACTCGACCCGGACCGCTGCCTAGCCTTGGCGACAAATACAAAATGGAGAGACTGAAAAATGGCACGCGCAACAATCCTGGGCACCGGAATCGAATACGAATTGCATGGCAAGGATGGCGATCCCGCCGTCGCGCTCACCCCGGGCGGGCGCTTCACCATGGATGTGCCGGGCCTGCGCGAATTTGCTGGCGAGCTGGTCAAGGGCGGGCGGCAGGTGCTGATCTATGACCGGCCCAATTGCGGCTATTCCGACGTCTGCCTTGAAGGCGAGAGCGAAAGCGAAAACCAGGCCGAGCGACTTGCCGGGCTAATCCGCCATCTCGGCCTAGGCCCCACAGTGATCGCGGGCGGATCTGGCGGCGCGCGGGTTTCGATGCTCGCCGCATCACGCAATCCCGATATCTGTTCGCACCTTGCCATGTGGTGGATCAGCGGTGATCCCATCGGGCTGATGCAGCTCGCCACATACTATTGCGGCGAGGCAGCGTCACTCGCGAGCAAGGGCGGCATGGAAGCGGTTATGGAGGCGACCAGCTGGGCGGAAAACTTCCAGAAGAACCCTGTCGCGCGCGAAACGGTCCGGACCATGGATCCCGACAGCTTCATCTCGGTCATGCAGAAGTGGGCTTCGGCCTATGTGCCATCGGACATTTCGCCGGTCCCGGGGATGAAGCCCATCGACTTCGCACGGCTGACCATGCCGACACTGGTGTTCAAAAGCCACAAGAGCGACATTTCGCACACCGAGACCACCAGCCTGTGGGTCCACCGGCTGATCCCGCATTCCAAGCTGGTGATCCCGCCCTGGCGCGATGATGAATGGAACTATCAGTCGGGAGAAACTGCTGCGGGCAAGGGTCACAGCCTGTTCACCAGCTGGCCCAAGCTGGCCCCGGTGATCCTCGATTTCGTCAGCAAGTGACCCCCCGCAAGATATTGATAGGATTATGATTATGGCCAGTAATGGCATCTTTTCCGGCGTGCGGGTGATCGAACTTGCGCAATATGTCTATGTTCCCGGCGCCGGCGTGATGCTGGCGGATCAGGGCGCCGAAGTGATCAAGATCGAGACGATCCAGGGCGATCCCTATCGCACGCTGAAAGCTGGCGGCGACCGAAATCTCGGCAATATCAACATCGCAATGGAGCAGAACAACCGCAACAAGAAGAGCCTGGCGCTTGACCTAAAGAGCGAAGAGGGCCGCGAGGCGCTGCTCAAGCTGATCGAGACGGCAGACGTCTTCCTCACCTCGCTGCGCCCCAAGGCGATCAAAGGCCTGCGGCTCGATGTCGATGACTTGCGCGCGCGCAACCCGAAGCTGATCTATGTGCGCGGCAATGGCGCGGGCTTTCGCGGGCCGGAGGCCAACCGTCCCGGCTATGACGCCTCGGCTTTCTGGGCACGCGGCGGCGCCTGCTATGCCTTCACGCGGCCCGGCGAACAGCCCACTTCGCCCCGACCGGCTTACGGCGATCACACCGGTTCGGTGGCGCTGGCGTTCGGCATTGCCTCGGCACTGTTCCACCGCGCGCAAACCGGCGAGGCCACCGTGGTCGAGAACTCCTTGCTGGCAACCGCCGCCTGGGTGCTCTCGGGCGATCTGACGCTGGTGCAGTTGCCGCAATACCAGACCCACCCCAAGGTCTCGATGCGTCGCCCACTGACCTATTCCTACGCCGCGCGCGACGGCAAGCTGATCCAGCTGATGATCCTCAACGCTCAACCGCGCTGGGCCGCGCTGTGCAAGGTTTTCGGGCTCGAAGAGATCGAAAGCGATCCCCGTTTTGCCACGGATGACGCACGCAATAGCAATGGCGATGCGCTGATCGAGATCCTCACCGCCCGCATCGCCACGCGCGATTTTGCCGACTGGGAACCGCTGCTCGAAGCGATCGACATTCCCTGGGAACTGATAAGCTCGATCGAGGACGTGACCAAAGACCCGCAAATCCACGCCAACGGCATGATGCGCAAGATGGCGGTCGGCGAAGTGCAGGTTGATATTGTCGCAGGGCCGACGTCGTTCGACGAGAAGCTGTTTTCCCGCGAACCGGTAGCATCGCCGAAGCTGGGCGCGGATACGGCAGAATTGCTGGCTCAGGCAGGCTACAGCGCCGAAGCCATCGCCGATATGAAAGCCCGGGCCATTGCGGCCTGATCCGGGAGTAGTGCCGATGAACCGTTTTGAAGCAACATTCCCGCGCGGCAAGTGCCCGATCTACAGCTTTGGGCCTGACGACAGAACGGCACCGCTGGTGCTGTTCTTCCCGGACGCCTTCGGCCCGCGCGAGGCGTCGTTTGCTGTTGCCGAGGAACTGGCGGGCGAAGGCTGGCGGGTGCTGATGCTCGACCAGTTCTATGAAGCGATCCCTTATGCGCCGCTGACGCCCAAATCGCTGTTCGAGGAAGGCCCGGAGCGAGACCGGGTGATGCAGATGTTCATGTCGATCACCATGGCCAAGATTGATGAGGACGTGACCGCAATGCTGGCGCTGGCAAGCGAGCTTTCCGCCCCGGACGCACCCTTTGCCGCGGTCGGCTATTGCATGGGCGGTCGCTATTCGCTCGGCGCGGCCACTGCCAGCCAGCGCGTGAAGTTCGCCGGGGCCTTCCACGCCAGCAACATCGCCCCGGCGCAAGGCGACAGCCCGCACTTGCGCTTTGCGGGCAACAAGGCGCGGATCTACATCGGCGTGGCCGGGATTGACCCGACCTATGGCGCCGAAGAGCATGGCCGGCTGGCACAGGCGCTGCGCGAGGCCGAAGTTGACCATATCATCGAGACCTATCACGGCATGGGCCACGGCTGGGTATATCCCGACCTGGCGATCTACAACGCCGCCGGCGCGGCAAAGCATGTTGCCCGGATCAAGGAACACTTTGCCGAGGTGATGGCATGATCAACCAAACAAAGGGCGCAATTGCGCTTGCCGCCGCCATGCTGCTTGCCCCCACCGGCGCAATGGCAATCGAGCCGCCAATGCTGGTTTCCGGCGGCCAGCTCGATTCGGCGTTTCCGGGCGCAGATGTCTATATCGGCACGCCGTCCAGCCCGGCGGTGCCGGCCACACCCGCCTGCGCCGTGGCGGAACGCTACGTAGCGCTGATCAACGCCGGCAAATATGCCGAAGTCGCTGCGCTCTATGCCGACACCGCGACTTTCCTCGAGCCGATGCGCCCTACCTTGCGCGGCCGCGCGGAGATCGACGCCTTCTACACCAGCCGGATCGGCGCCATGGCCCCGAAAATCGCCGCAACCTCCTATCTCGGCAACGATGCGGAATGCGTCGTCGCGCTGGCGCTGCAAACCGCAATTGCCGGACAGCAGCGCTGGGTAATGGTTTCGGTCGACCATTTCATCATCGGCGCAGACGGCAAGATTGCGAGCATGACCGCCTATGCTCGGCCGACGCGGAGTTAAAGCGCCGCCAGCACCTTCTCAGCGTCAAGACCGGCCAGCGGCTCTCCTGCGCCTGCCGACCAGTCGGTCAGCCAGTCCGGGGTGCGGGTTGAGGTTTCCGCCTGTGGCAGCTGGTAATTGTAGCACACCCCCATGCGCTGCGATCCGGGCTCGGCGGCAGTGAGTTCAGCCGGCGCGGTATATTGGCGCACGCCCGAGACGAACACCGCGCGGCGCAGCATGGTCGCGCGCTCGGCATCGCGGGTCGAAAGTTCGCGCTTCCATTGCGAAAGCTGGCGCAAATCCCGGCCCTCGCCGTGAAGTTCAGTGCCAACCAGGCGCCATCGCATCACCTCTGCCCCGTTTTCCGTCATCGTCGCCGTCGTGCGTTCGTCGATCCGGTCGGCCACGCGCATGTCGATGGTGGTGGGCTCCGTATCATCAGCATGGGCCGCGAGCACCACCGCGAGATCGAACAGGTGGGTGCAATGCTGTGACGGATCGCGGGCAGCGACCTC
>CAXNKI010000068.1:0-6747 GCA_964202645.1 Alphaproteobacteria bacterium
CGCTGCCGGGCGACCAGCGGCGTAACCTGTTCTTCAAGCTGGCCGCGCTGTTCGAAGCAAAGTCTGCCGAATTCGCCCCCAGCCTCGTCGCCGAGAACGGCTCAATTGGGGCATATGCACCGCACATGGGCCATGATGCAGCGCAGAAGTTCCGCTATTTCGGCGGCTGGTGCGACAAGATCCATGGCCGCACGGTGCCGATGTGGGGCGGCCCGGCGCATGACTATGTCAGCTATGAACCTTATGGCGTGGTCGGCGTGATCATCCCGTGGAACGGACCCCTGTTTGCTGCGACCATGGTCATGGCACCTGCCCTTGCCGCCGGCAATTGCGTGGTGCTGAAGTCGCCCGACCTCGCGCCCTACTCGGCGATGATGCTGGCGGAGATTATCCGCGAGGCGGGTTTCCCGCCCGGTGTGGTCAACATGATCACTGGCGCGGCCGATGCAGGCGAGGCGATGGTGCAGCACCCGGGCATCGACAAGATCGAATTCATCGGCTCGGGCAATACCGCCAAGAAGGTACTCGCCAGCGCAGCTCAGTCACTGAAGCCTGTCGGGCTGGAACTGGGCGGCAAGTCGGCAGTAATCGTGTTCGACGATGCGGACCTGATGAGCGCCGCCAAGTTCGGGCTTTCCGGCGCTGTAGCGGCCAATGGCCAGGGCTGTGTCAACGGCACCCGGCTGCTGGTCCAGCGCGGCATCTATGACGCCTATGTGCAGACCCTTTCGGCAATGGCAGGGCATATCGTCTGCGGCGACCCGCTTGATCCGCAGACCATGCTTGGCCCGGTCATTTCCGAGGCGGCAATCAACCGCATCCTTGGCATGGTCGAACGCGGGACAGCCGAAGGCGGGAGGATCGTCGCAGGCGGCGCGCGGCTTGGCGGTGATCATGCCGGAGGCTATTACCTGCCGGTCACGGTGCTCGCCGATGTGCCCAATTCCAGTGAAATCGCACAGAACGAGGTGTTCGGGCCGGTGCTGGCAGTGACCCCGTTCGATACCGAAGACGAGGCCATCGCTCTTGCCAATGGCACCGAATACGGCCTCGGCGCCTATGTCCACACCCAGAACCTGCGCCGGGCACATCATGTCACGGCGCAACTTCAGGCGGGCATGATCCACGTCAACGGATCGGGCGAAGCGATGCAGCCCAATTGCCCCTTCGGCGGCTGGAAGAAGAGCGGCCATGGCCGGCTCGGCGGCATCGAGGGGCTCAACGAATTCATGCAACCGAAGAATATCTGGATGAGCCTGAAAGGACCTGACGCATGAGCACTTTGCTCGAACCAGCAGAACGTTCGACGCGCGGCGCTGCTTTGCAGGCCAAGGTCTATGGCGAGGCCACCCCTGTCCCCTCAACTCCGTGGGAAGAAAGCGTACGCGATTTTGTCTATGCCGAAGTCTGGAGCCGTCCCGGGCTCGATCTGCGTGCGCGGTTTCTGATCGCTATCGCTGGCGCAGTTCTGTGCCGTTATCCCGAGAGCACGATTGATGGCGTGGTAACTGCCGCCTTGCGCACCGGCGAGCTCAGCCTTGCAGAACTGCGCGAAGCGGCCCTGCATCTGGCGGTCTATGGCGGCTGGGGCACCGGTGATCTCGTCGACAAGGCTGCTACCCGCGCCGCCGAGACGCTCGGGTTGCCTCCTGCCCCTCGTCCGCCGATCCGCGCTGAAGCCTGGGACCCCGACGAGCGCACAGCGCACGGCGCGCAGGAATTCATTAATGCCATGACTTTTCCGGGCAGTCCCTCAATCAGCCCCTATCTCGAAGCGATCAACAATTTCGTCTTCGGCGAGATGTGGGGCCGCGAAGGGCTCGACCAGCGCTCGCGCCGCTGGCTGACATTGGTGGGCGTGGCGGAAAGCTGCGCGGTGATCCCGATTGGCAGTCATTTCCATGCCGCCATGGCAAGCGGCAATTGCACGGCTGCCGAATTGCAGGAGTTCGTTCTGCAATACGGCACTATCGCCGGTTGGCCCAAGGCCTCGGTTATTCAGGGAGTGGTTTTTGAAATGAGCAAGAAGATCGCCGACGGTCTTCCGTGGAACGGCTGACATGACACTTCCCATCGCCATGACCGGCAAGGTCGCAATCGTCACCGGCGCGGCATCAGGCCTGGGCCGCGCAACCGCACGCAAGTTGGCGGAAGCCGGCGCGGACCTGTGCATCGTCGACGTCAATGCCGAACGGCTCGCGGAGACCGCCGGCATGCTCGGCAATGCCGCCGTGCTAGAGCATCAGGCCGATCTTGCGGATCCGGATGCCTGCACCGCGACAGTCGTAGCGGCTGTGGCGCGGTTTGGCCGGCTCGATGCCCTGTGCAACATCGCAGGGATCATCCGCATGGCGCACACCGCCGAAATGCCGCGCGAGCACTATCTGCAGACCATCGCGATCAACCTCAACGCCCCGTGGTTTCTCAGCCAGGCGGCAATTCCGCACTTGCTCGAAACGAATGGTGCAATCGTCAACTGCG
Organism: Alphaproteobacteria bacterium; assembly: GCA_964202645.1. Classification (GTDB taxonomy): domain Bacteria; phylum Pseudomonadota; class Alphaproteobacteria; order Sphingomonadales; family Sphingomonadaceae; genus Novosphingobium. The sequence goes on from CAXNKI010000068.1 coordinate 2,482, forward strand.
CCTCTTCCGCTGCGCTCATCGGCGAGGCCTATGCCGCCGCCTATTGCGCCAGCAAGGCCGGGCTGATGAACATGACCAAGGCGATGGCGATGGAATTCTCGCGCAAACCTATCCGCATCAATGCCGTTGCACCGGGCGGCATGATCACCAACATTTCTGACGGCATGACCTTCCCCGCCGAGGCTGAAATGGACCTCGTGGCGCGCTATTCGGGCCTGCGCGGCCAGGTCGAAGTCGATGACGTTGCAGATCTCATCACCATGCTCGCCTCGCCTGCGGGTCGCTCCTATCACGGCGCCTGCATCTCGATCGACGCGGGGATCACCGCAGGATGAGCCGCCCCAACGAAAGGATCGGCTTCATTGGCCTCGGCAGTCAGGGCGGCCCGATGGCGCACCGCATCGTCGATGCAGGAATGGACCTCACCGTCTGGGCACGCCGCCCGGAGGTGCTCGAGGCTTATGAGGCCAAGGGTGCCAAAACTGCCGCCAGCGTGATCGAACTGGCGAAGCATTGCGACCACATTGGCGTCTGCGTGGTCAATGATGCCGATGTCGAGGATATCTGCACCGACCTGATCCCTTTCATGGCAACTGGCAGCCGCATCGCGATTCATTCGACGATCCTGCCGGAAACCTGTGTGAAACTGGCGGCCCAGTGCGCAGAGCGCGGGATAGGCCTGATCGACGCGCCGGTCAGCGGCGGGCAGCCCGCTGCGGAGGCGGGGACACTCACTGTGATGTGCGGCGCAAAGCCAGAACACTTCGCAGCCGCAAAGCCAGTGTTCGAAACCTTCGGCAAGCTCATCGTCCTGCTCGGCGAGCCAGGCGCAGGACAGCGCGCCAAGATCATCAACAATTCGCTGATGGCGGCGAACATGGGCCTGGCGCAGGCCGCTCTCGAAGCCGGTGAAGCGCTGGGCTGCGACCGCAAGGCGCTGGCCGAACTGATCAACGCCAGCTCAGGCCGCAGTTTCGGCTTTGAAGTGCTCGCACGCATGCCCTCACCCACTGCATTTGCGCACGGCGCGGCGTTGCTCGCCAAGGATATTGCACTGCTTGGCACCGTGCTGCCTGAACATGCCGGTGCCGAAGTGCTGCGAGCCACCGCCGAACCATTCCTGACTGCAGCGACCAAAGGATAGACCATGACTTTCACCCTTGATCAGTTCCGCCTTGATGGCAAAGTCGCCGTGGTCACCGGCGCGGGCGGACGTGGCAACTCGATTGGGCGCGCCTATGCCTTCGGGCTCAGCAATGCCGGGGCCTCGGTCGTGGTCGCTGACCTTAACGGCGAAGGTGCGAGCAGGGTTGCCGATGAAATCAATGCGGCCGGCGGCAAGGCTATCGCCGTGCAGGTCGATGTGTCCGACGAGCCGTCGACTCTCGCAATGGCTGAGGCAGCAATCAAGGCTTTCGGTGGGGTCGACATCCTGATCAACAACGCCGCGCTGATGGTCGATATCAGTTATGATTCGATCGACACGGTTTCAGTGGAGGCCTGGAACAAAGCCTTTGCGGTCAACACCACCGGCGCTCTGCTATGCAGCCGCGCGGTTGCACCCTCGATGCGCAGTCGCGGCGGCGGGCGGATCATCAACCAGGCGAGCGGCGGCGCTTTCCCCTCGACCAGCCTTTACGGCATAACCAAGATCGCACTTGTCGGCCTTACTACCAGCCTCGCAAAGCAATGGGGCAAGGACGGCATCACCTGCAACGCCATCGCACCGGGCAATGTGAAATCGGAAGCGGGCCAGATGCTGGTCCCCGACGATTCGCCGTTCATCCAGTTTTTGGCAATGGCCTGCGCTATTCACCCGCGCGGCGAACCCGACGAATTGGTGGGCACTGCGATCCTGCTATGCTCGGAGGCCGGAAAATGGATTACCGGCCAGACAATTCACGTCGACGGTGGCTGGATCATGCGGCCCTGATTTTCGCGGCCGCAACATGCGGCGCGGCGCCTTGTGTGCCGACGATCACGCGCTGGAGCACACGCGTTCCGGCATGGGTCAGGTCTCCGCGCGCATGTTGCAGGGCAATGTTGTCCCACAAGATGAAATCGCCGGTGCGCCAGCGATGTTCGAACACTGCTTCGGGGGCATAAAGCGCCGCGAAGAACTCGCGCAGCAAGTCCCGGCTGGCTTGCCATTCCATGCCCAACAGCCGCGCGGTCTGCATTTCGCTGACCCACAGACCCGCGCGCCCGCTGCGCGGATGTGGACGGATCGCGGGCATCGTGCCGCTCACCATGGCTTCGGGCGCTGACTGCTCGCAGGTTCGCTCGGCGATCATCGTATAGTGCGGCGAGATCATATGCTGCTCACAAGCACCAAGCTTTTCGCGCAATTCCGGCTTGATTCGCTCAAGCGCCGCTGCGGTATCGACAAAACGGGTGACTGAAGCTCCATCGACCACGTCGAGCGCATGCAACGACAGTGCTTCAAACGGATGATCAGTATATGCTGCATCGGCATGCCAGGAAAGAGCTGAAGCCGAGGGACCGCCGCTCTCGTTCGACATGCGGCCATCCTCACCGGCGCGCTCAAGCACAGGGCCAATCATTGCGCACAGTTCCTGCTGGCGTGCCATCGACAACCGCTGGCCCCGCGCAAGCACCAGGCCATATTGATCCAACAATTCCCGCAACTGATCTTGCTGTCCGGGCGAGAGCGGTTGCGCAAGATCTGCGCATAGCTCTACGCCGAACGGCGAGAGCGGGCGAATGGCCCAGTCTGCGCTTGCGCTCCCGCCTGCGACCCGAGGAAACAACATCACTTCGGCATCTGGCGGCAATGGAGCCGTCCAATCAGCCCAGACAACGCCATCAACCGCAAAGGCTGCGCGCAATTCTGCCGCTTCGGCAAATCCAGGAGCTAGTTCATCGAGCGCCGATACCAGGGCAAACAGATTCCCCGCCACAATCTCCAGCGGTTCGGTGTCGCTGAAAAACTGACTGACGAAGGGTTCAAGCGGTCGGATGGTGAGCAAAAATGGCGACCTTTTGAAGCAGTCCTGGGAGCATCTCGCTGGGTTCTAGACCGAGTCATCATCCGATGCGACACGATTTGGTTCAGCGTCGTCAGCCAGCAAAAGGGCCAATTCATCGCTGGTCAGCGCCGTTGCCGTCGCGCGCGCCGCAAGATAGCCGACAACCAGCATTGCAAGCAAAGGGGCCACCCGCAACCGCAAGGCGGCCGCGCCAGAAATCTTGTCATCATCCGGCAGGGCAATTCCGCCGATCCGGGCGATGATCGCTTCACCAGGCGCCGTATCAACCGATCCTTGCTCCATGATCGCCGCAGCAAATCCGGAGCTGCCGGCCTCGGCAAACAGATCGAACAACGCGGAGTCGCCGCCCGGATAGCGGCGCAGCCCTTCAAGCAACCCCGGCAGAAGCGCGCGTGCGGCGCCGAGCGCTTCGGCAGGCGGTGCCCCGAGTTGCCTCGAGATCGCATTCATACCGCCACTCTGAATGAGTTTGGCAAGCACCGGGCCGTTTCCCTTCAGTGCCCAAGTGCCGCTTAATCGCGACCCGGGCAGAAGGCTATTCTACCTCAATTCGACGAACAATCAATGAATGGATAGATCGTCAATTCCTGCGCATCAAGCCGCAGCGCGAGGTCATGGCGCAGGCCCCTTGCCGGTCGCCTTGTCGAGGAAATCATTGTTCGCAGCGGGCGGCACTTCGACCAGCGAGCCGCCGGGATCGACCATCGGATCGCCTGGCCCCATACCCCTGTCAATGCCGCCCGGATTGCCGCGCTGCGGCTCGATCAGATTGCCCTGCTCATCAACCAGCGAATAGTTTTCCGGGTTCTCCATCAGCACTTCGTCATCGGGCTCGATCTGCCAGCTGGGCAGGATCAACTCGGTATCGAATTTTTCGACCGGCCGGTTCGCAACCGCCACTTTCATGAATGCCGCAAATGCCCGTGCCGGTGCGGCGCCGCCCTGCAAGCCCGGCACCGGGCGGGCATCATCGCGTCCCATCCAGACGCCCGTGGTGATGCCGCTCGAAAAGCCGATGAACCAGCCATCCTTGTTCGAGCTGGTGGTGCCCGTCTTGCCCGCGACGGGTCGGCCGATCTGCGCCGCACGCCCGGTGCCGGTGGCGACCGCGGTTTGCAGCAAATCAGTGATGCCGGCGGCGACATAAGGCGCCACCAGCAATTGTCCGCGCGTCTGGGGCCGGGTGTAGAGTACCTTGCCCTCGGTGGTGGTCACCTTGATGATGCCATAGGGCTCAACCGAAGCGCCCCTTGCC
>CAXNKI010000069.1:0-6739 GCA_964202645.1 Alphaproteobacteria bacterium
GAAAGTCAGGCCGCCGAAGTCTTTCGAACTGAAATTCAGTTCCTGGATATAGTCGCGCTCGCCAATCGCCAGATAGACATTGACCGCGTTGACCGGGGTCTGATCAAGATCGACCAGATCGAGCACGTCGGTGCGCTTGTATGAGCTAACAGTGCTCAGTGTGCCGATGTCGCCAATCTCGAACTTGCCCAGCAGGCTGACGCCATAGGTCTTGATCCGCGTATCCGCACCCGGATTGAGCGCGATTTCATAAGGCTTGGTGGCGAGCGGCAGGTTGAGGCAGGCAAGGCCGCCAAATGCACAGGGCAGCTTGGCAATCGCCACACCGAGCGAATTGCCATTGAGCGGCGCGCCACTGTAGATGCCGGAATCGTCGCGCTTGCTGTAGAAGCCGCTGAGCGTCAACGAGGCGCCTTCGCTTGGCTGCCACAACAGTTTGCCGCGGATCAGATGGCTGCGCAGGCCATCGTCGTGGCCGCCGCGCAGCACATCTGCGTTGATCCCCTCGCGATTGCGATAGGCGCCCGAAAGCGAGACCGCGAGTTTGTCACTCAGTGGCCCGGTGACAAAGCCCTTGATGTTGACGTCCTTGAAGTTGCCATAGCTGGCTGAAAGCATGCCCTTGAGCGTGAAACTGGGCTCCATGGTGTTGATGATAATCGCGCCGCCGGCAGCATTCTGTCCATATAGCGAACCTTGCGGGCCCTTGAGGACCTGCACCGATTCAACATCGGGCAAGTCTGCCAACGCGCCGGACTGGCTCGCCTGGAACACGCCATCGACATAGAGCGCGACGTTAGGACTGTCGCCCAGCCCGGCAAGGCTCGAGGAAATGCCGCGAATCGAAGGCTGCAGGAACCCACCGTAGAACGGCAGCGAAACCCCAGGGCTGACCTTGGCCAGCTCGACTGTGTTGGTGACCCCTGCCTTCGACAACATGTCCGCATTGAGAGCGGTGACCGAGATGGGCACGTCGCGCAGCTTTTCATCGCGGCGCTGAGCCGTGACGATAATGTCGCCGGTGCTGGCACTGCCTTCTTCGGCTTGCGCCGTGCGCTGGTCGCCAGCATCCTGCGCCAGCGCAGGCATGGCCACGCCCAAAGACGCAATACTCGCGGTGCAAAGCATTTTTGCGATCAAATTTCGGCCCATCCCATCCTCCATTTTTCTGAGTTTTATCAGATTTTTGCTGTCAAATTATGCGGGCACGGCCGCATTGCAGCGAGTGAAGGCTGCACCACAATCGCAAGCTATGCAAGCGGCAGTCGCGCTATAAAGCGTTGGCGACCGGGACGCCGGACCCGATTCACCCGCAGCTCGACTGGCTGCCTCCGCCGGTAAGTCCCGGGGTCAAGTTGCGGTCGTCGCGCACGACGAAAGCCGCCTCTCGCTTCATCGTCACTGTGCCAACACAAAGCGAGCCGACCTGGCCGCGATATTCATAGAACACCTCTGCGAACATCACCGCCGAATTGGCCCGGGCAACGGCTTTTTGCGTGCCCGAACCCAGCCCGGTGATCACTGGGCCGACGAGACCATTGAGCGTGCTGTCGTTGCCATAGGCCGAGGCTCGCACCAGGCTGCCGCGGCAGCGCTGCCATTTGATGAATTGTTTGCCGGTGGCAGAATCGCGCTCGAGGCTGGAGAGGATGATCCGGCCGCGGGTAGCAATGCCCAGCGGTGCGCCCTGCTGCAAGGCGCCGAACAGCACAGCATCGACATCGGCCTCGCGGATGGTCGGGGTCACGCCGCTGTTGTCAGTCTGGCCGAGCCGCGAGGCATTGTCGGCGACCGACAGGGCAATCTGACTGACCGAGAGATTGGCGCTGGTCATGTTGGCGACTTCCGCGCCCATCAGACCCAGGATCAGCATCATCGGCAGCACCAGAGCAAATTCCACCGCCGCAGTGCCGCTGGTTGAGTGCCGCAGGCGCAACGATTGGCGCAAGCGCGCCGCGAGCCGGTTCATGCGCAAGTTCCCGCCGCGGAGCCGTAACCGGTCTGGCTGGCATAGGGCTGGTTCTTGCGCACCGCCACTGCGCGCAGTGTCGTGCGCCGCCAGCTGCCCGGCGCGAACGGCACCCTGAACAACGGGTCATAGGCCGCGGTCACGGTGTAGATCACGACATCGCCCGCGCCGCCATTGCCAGTGGCGCCGACATCGCGCTCCCAGCCGCCGCTGCGGTTCTCGTCGACATAGCTCTCGCCGCCGCTGCAAGTGCCATCGCCATTGACGTCGTTCCAGCGCTCGGGCCGGCCGATGTCAGCGAAATCGAAATAGCTGGAGCGCGTGCCGGTGATTGTCGCGCCCGCCAGTACCCGGCCGACGATAGCCCTGACCTGCGCGTCAGCAGCGGAAGTGTTGGCGGTCTCCAGCGCAGATGTCCGCGCCGCCTGCTCGACCGCCCCCCTAGCAGGACCTTGCCGTAGATCATCTGGCCGAGGTTGAATATCTGCATCATAAGCATCAGCATGACCGGCGCAATGAGGGCGAATTCCACCGCGCTGGCGCCAGCCTCGCAGCGCCGCAGACCGGCCGGTGCCCGGTGGCGGACGAGCGGCTTCATTGCACCACCCGCAGTTCGCCGACCTGCTTGGCGATTTCCTGGAAGGCAGTATTCAGCTGTACCGCATTGTTTGCCGTGAACGCGCTGACAGGCGAGGCGCAAGTCGTCAGCTCCGGGGTTGTGCCGGCTGCGAAAGCAATGGTCCAAACCCGGATGCCTTTGGCTTTGGCCGCTTCGCACAGCGCCAGAAAGCGCGAAGTATGGCGGCTGTTGTTTTCGGTATAGCCGTCATCGGTCACCCGGCGGTCGTTGTATTCGATGCCCCAGCTGGTCTGCCCGCTGTAGGTCGTGCTCATCTCACCGTCGGTCATAAAGACAATATGGCGCGAGACATTGCCGCCGTTGGGCGGTGTCGCATTGACGTTGGCGGCGAAGATGCCGTCAGGCGAAGACAGCCGCGCGCCCCAGACCATGCCGATATCATGATAGGTCGATCCGTCCGGGGTCAGGGCATCGGCATAGGCATCGAACTCGGACTGGGTCATGGTGGCCAAGAGGCGGGCGGCGCGGGGGCAATAAGAATTGGCCTGGTCGCCATAGGCTGAAGGCGAAGTCGTGGTCAGCCAGCCAGAGGAATTCAGCCGGTAATAGGCAACTTCATGCCACATCGGCGCCCATTTGCTGCCTGCCGAGGCTGTCGGCGCGGCATCGATGTCGAGGTCGGCGGCGCTGGGGCTAATGCCGGTGATGGCGTTAAAGCTGAAACTGGCGGCGGCGCTGGAGCTGCGTTCTTCGATGCAGCCGGCCCAGGTCGAGCTTTGCGCCGTGCCATTGCTGCCGGTGTTGGTCGAGACCGCTGCGAAGGTCTTGTAGACACTCGTGTTGTAAGTGACCGGCTTGTAGGACCAGGAAGAGAACACCTGTCCGCTCTGCTGCTGCTCGTAAATCCCCTCGCGTGTGGTCGTCACCGTGGTGACGAGATCGCGGGTGTTGGTGCGCACCTGCATCCTGCGCGCCGATTGATTGTCGTTGATCCGCCTGCAGCGGTATTCGCTCTGAGTCTGCGGCTGGGTGGTGGTGGTGACCTGCACTTCGTCACCCGAGCCGTTGATGAAGGGCACACCGACATCAACTTGGGCAGCGCCGTCGTTCACCCAGGCGCTGGGGTTGGGGCTGGGCAGCACGGCATTGCATGAATCGCGGTCGGGATAGACTGTCGAGCCGTAGTTGCTCCAGTCGCTCTCGTCATAGTTCTGGCTGTCGTCATCGGTGCTCTGCGAGGGCGCGCCCCAGCCGGTGCGCACAGTCACGGTGCCAGTGGTCCAGTTTGCTTCGCGCGACTGGATGGTGTGGCTGTCGGCAAGATAGGCCGGGTTGGCGGAATAGAGCAGCGCGCCGACATTGACCGCCGAGCTGTAGGGCACGAAGCCATAGCGGATGCGCGCGTTCGATCCAGCCGTGGCGGTGGCCAGCGTGGTGCGGAAGTTCTTCATCGCCGCGCGCAGCGCCTGGATGCGGGTCTGGGTGGTGCCGCTGAGCGTCCAATCCATCGAACCAGTGGTGTCGAGCACCAGCATGACATCGCTGTTGCCCACCCCCATCGAGGCAGTGCACGTGGCCGAGAGTGCGAATTCTCGGGCACCGAAGATCCGCATCACAGTAGTGTCGACTTTGGCCGATGCCGTGCCGTTGATCGTGTTGCCGCTATCGACCGCACTGGCCGCAAAGCTGCCATCGCGCGCACCGAACTGGGCGGCGTCGAAATTGGTGCCAAAATAGGTTGTCGCCTGGCCCTGGGCAGTGGTGTCGAAGCCGTTGCTGCCAACTGCCCGACACCCGGCAAGCACCGCCGCATCGCAAGCCGCGAGCAACCGGCTCTGGACCAGATTAGGACCGCCCCATATCGACTGCCCCGCCAACCAGCGCGGCGGCGACAATCATCGTTCCCGCCGCGAGCGGCAGAACGTTGCCGGCGCTGGCGCGACCAAGCGAGCGCAACATGGCAAGAATGCCGATGAGTTTCTTGTCTGCGATCATGGCTGAATGCGCGAAAACCACCCGTTTGAATGGTGAATAAGGCCGGTAAATTAGGCCGCAACCATTCAACGGGTGGTTAAAGCGGCTCTACGGACAACTACGCAGGCACAGCGAAGGGGAATTTATCCGAGCAAGCCGGCATAAATAGCCACAAGTGCGCACAGCACGCATGCGAGCCAGGCAGTGGCAACCAGCCGCAAGACCAGCGGAGCCCGGGCCAGGTCCATGAATACGAACATGACGACGCCCGCTTTGGCAAAGGCGATTCCCAGGACAGCCGCGCCGCCCCCCACACCGTCACTGCCGCCGATGACCAGCGAGAGCACAGTCGCTGCGCAAAGGCCCAGCCAGGCCAGCAGCAGCGGATCGCGAAAATGCCGGCCCATCGCCCTCACCGCACCAGATAGAGCAATGGGAACAGGACGATCCACAGCAGGTCGACCATATGCCAGAAGCAGCCTGCGCTTTCGGCCAGCGCCAGGTGCATCGGCTTCGTCAGCCCGCGCCGCGAGGCACGCACCAGCACCGCGAGCAGGCCCGAACCGATCAGCACATGGCCGAGGTGCAGCCCAGTCAGCGCGAAATAGTAGCTGAAGAACGGGTGGCCATCGACCGCGATGCCGCGGGCGAACAGTTCGGCATATTCGATAGCCTTGAACGCGATGAAACCAAGCCCGCAGGCCAAACCGGCGGCAAACCAGCGCGGTGCGAACCGCACATCGCCAGCCCTCGCCGCTCCGACACCCCGGGCCACGAACAGCGAACTGGTCAGCAGCAAAAGCGTGTTGGTCACGCCTATCGCAGGGCTAAGCTCCGCCTGCCCGGCGGCAAAGCCCGCCGGGTCGCCGCGCAAAGCCAGAAGGTAGCTGGCGAACAGCGCGGCAAAAAAGCTCATCTCGCCGAAGATCAGGATCCACAGCCCGGCCTCACCGGGAATATGCGGGGCAGTTTTGGTCTTCAACGTGCCTGCCCTTGCGCGCGCAAGGCGCGCAGCAAGGTCCAGCAGATCGCAGCGTACCAGACCGAAAACAGCGCAAACGGCAGCCAGAACGGCAACAGCCCGTTCCAAGAGAAGATCCCCGTTTTGAACAGCACTGCCAGCGGGCCACCAAAGCTCTGCACCAGCTGCCAAGCAGTCAGATAGCCCAGCCAGCGCGGGAAAGCGGAAACCGCGTCATCCTCGTCCTTGGTGAAAGCGAGATAGATGATACCCAGCAGCTGCAACGGAAACAGGCTGAGCGGGGTAATGAACATCAGCCAGCCGAATTCGTGGAAAATCGCCGTCATTTCCGGCGCGCGTGCCGGCGTAAAAGCAGCGACCGCCCAGGCCACCGTCGGCAGCCAGATGAACGCCGAACCGATTGCCCCGGTCAGCCCCTGCAGGATCGCCCAGACCGGCACCCCCTTCTCCAACCGCGCCATCTGCACCGAGATGACAATCGACAGCGGCACAAGGAAGCCGCCGGCAATCAGCGCGAGAATGACGCCGATCTTGAAGCGGACGTTGTGCGCGGAATAGAGCGCGGCCACTTGCTCGGCCGGCAGATCGGCCGGCGGCGGCGGGAAGAAGCCCATCAGTCCGACCCAGGCCACGGCAAACAGCAACGCCCCGGCAATTGCCAGCCAGACGAACAGCCGCTGCGCACCAATGCTGGCGTTTGGCCCTTTATCCATGTGTTTCACTCCCCCAAGCACACCGGTTGCCGGCTCACACGCAGCCTATCCCCAACTGGCGCCATTCGGCAACCGGGATCGTTCGCGCTGCATGGCCACGGGCGATTGCCCTGCGGCCCGCAATTTGCGAATAGGACGCATTCACATTCCATTGGAGAAACATCATGGCCGAGGCCGACACCACCGAAATGGCCCAGTCCGCCAAGAAGTATTGGTCCGCAGAGGGTTACTCAGAAGGCGGCGTGATCCGGGAGGTTGACTATGCCTCGCAGTCGGGCGGGCTCGATCCGATGTTCGCCGGCATCAAGATCGTCGATTGCGATACACATATCACAGAGGCACCCGACCTGTTCACCAGCCGCGCGCCTGCCGCACTCAAGGACCGGATGCCGCATATCAAGCGTGTAAACGGAACGGACAAATGGTTCATCGGTGACCGCGATTTTGGTTCGATGGGCGGCAACGTCATCCGTAAGGACAACAACAAGCTGCTCGGCCGGCTCGCCTTCCCCAAACATGAC
>CAXNKI010000070.1:0-6711 GCA_964202645.1 Alphaproteobacteria bacterium
TGGTGGTGCTGCTCGAGCGCGCTGTCATGCCAATCCCGGCAGGCGCGCGCGGTTATGTCGCTACCCACGGCAGCCCCTGGGATTATGACCGGCGCGTGCCTATCATGTTCTGGCGGCGCGGCCTTGCAGGCTTCGAACAGCCCGCGCCAATTGAAACTGTCGACATCGCGCCGAGCCTTGCCGCGCTGCTCCGGCTTGATTCGACCGATGGCGATTTCGACGGTCGCTGCCTCGATCTGGATGGCGGTGAGGGCAATACCTGCGAGGGCCCGCGATGATGCTTCGACAAGCTCAGCATGAGCAGATATCAGGACCACTCCACCCCCGCCCAGCCTGAGCCATTTGAAGGCCCCCCGCAGTAAACCCATGACCGAAAAACGCGATCTCGTTATTCTTGGCGGCGGCCTCGTCGGTATGACGCTTGCCCTAGCCGCAGCCAAGTCTGGCCTGACCAGTCATGTTGTCGACCGGGCCGATCCGGCCGAGCTGACCGCCGAAGGCGTCGATGGCCGCGCCTCGGCGATTTCCACCGCCAGCTGGAACCTGCTGCGTAACATTGGCCTGGCCGAGCGGCTGGAGCCGCTCGGCTGCCCGATCGCGGCGATTGCAGTGACCGAGGAGATGAAACCCGGCCGGATCGATTTCCGCCCCGAGGCGCATGAAGGTTCGCTCGGGCGGATGTTTGCCAACCGCGACATCCGCATGGCGCTGTTCGCAGCCGCACGCGAAGAGCCGGGAATTGCATGGCACACCAGCGCCGAGGCGGCGACCCGCGAGCGCGGGACCCACGGCGTTGCTGTCACGCTGAAAGATAACCGCAAGCTGACGGGTAGCCTGCTCGTCGCTGCCGAAGGGCGCCAGTCGCCAACACGCGACGAAGCGGGCTTTTCGCTCGCCCGCTGGGACTATCGCCACCGCGCGATGGTCACCGCGCTGACTCACGAGAAATCGCATGACAACGTCGCGTGGGAGATCTTCTATCCCGCCGGGCCATTTGCCTTGCTGCCGCTGCTTGATCTGCCCGATGGCCGCCATCGCTCGGCACTGGTCTGGACAGTCGCGGAAAAGGATGCGGCAGGCTGGACAGGCCTGTCAGACCGCGCTTTTCTAGCCGAAGTTCAGATGCGGGTGGCGGACATTCTGGGCCAAGTCGCACTCGCCGCGCCGCGCATGGCCTATCCGCTCAGCTTCCAGCATTCCGCGCGGATCGCAGATCACCGGCTGGCCCTGGTGGGCGATGCCGCGCATGGCATGCACCCGATTGCCGGACAGGGACTGAACCTGGGCCTGCGCGATGTCGGCGCATTGGTCGAAGTGCTGACCGATGGCATGCGGCTCGGCCTGGAACCCGGGGACGCGCAATTGCTCGCACGCTATGAGCGCTGGCGCAGTCTCGACAGCTTTTCGGTGATGGCGGCGACCGACACGATCAACCGGCTTTTCGGCATTCCTGGCCGCTTGCCGTCTGCCGTGCGCCGGCTGGGAATGGGCGTGGTCCAGCGCCTGCCCTCGCTCAAGAGCTTCTTCATGGACGAAGCGCGCGGGGTTTCAGGCGAGTTGCCGGCGCTGCTGAGAGCCTGATTTCAGACCGCCGGGCCGGTCAGCGGGCTTGGTTGTTCCACCGGCGCGCCTTCCGCATTCTTGAGCCGGTGTGAATCAAGCAGGGCTGTCGTCTCGACCAGATCAAGCGCGCGCTGCACAGTGTCATAGCGGCGCGCCGAAGCCATCCATTCGCTGGCTGCCCCGGCGCCCGGCAGCCGCTCAATTTCATTGATTGCCTCGCCGATCTTGCCAGCTGCAAGCAGCAACTTGGCACGCGCCAGCCGGTCTTCCGGGCGGATTGGTGCGCCGCTCTGGTGGCGGATGATGAACAGGTTTGAGACTTCCTGGCGGATCCAGCTCCAGCTGTCGCCAGCCGGCGCGCTACCGGTCAGTTTTGGGGCAAGCGCATCAAGCTGAGCGTAAAGCGAATCGAGCGTGACCGGCTTGGTGGCAGCATCGACCAGCGTCTGCACCGCATTGGGCTGGGCATCGGCAAAACGCAGGCGCAACTGATCCTCGAGGAAGCCCAGCGGCGCGCCGCGATCAAGCGCCCGGCGGGCGGCAAAGGCAATCAACAGGCCTTCGGCGCGCGCCGCATTGCCCGATGCTGCGTCAGCCTCGATATCGAGCCGCGCCAGCCGCTGTTCCATCAATGCAAGGCGGGCATCAAGGCTACCCGGCGGGAGACTGCCAGGGGGCAGCGTCGGCACTTGCGTCGGAACGGTTGGCGTGACCGCGGACATTCCGGGAGACGGCGCGGGCGATGGTTCCTGGGCCGCAGACTGGACCAGCCGTGCCGGTTTCGGTTCCAGCCCGATCAACCCCAGCATCCGCCGCTGCGCAGAGGGAAACTGCCAGGCAGCGGCCAATGACCCGCCTGCAATGAGTAGCAACAGCACCAGCGCCACCAGCAGCCGGCGCCCCGAACGGCGCGGCGCGGGACCCTGTCCCGCAAATTGCCCGGTGAATTGCCGATCCAGATGGCCATCAAGCTGGCCGCCGGTTTGCGCGTCTGTGTGTTTGTCCTGCATCAAGGCCTGTTTTTCGTGTGATGGACCCTGCCCAAGTCTTGGCACATCCGGTCCGCCAAGGCCAGCAATGCCTGATCTGCAGCGCCCGGCGCGCTGGCGAGCTCTGCCCAGCCGGCCCCCGCTGCGGCCGCGATACGCGGACCCAGCGCGGCGAGCGCCAGCCCGGTGCGCGGGATGGCATGGGTATCACAGAGCGCGGCGAAGTGGCGCGCGGCCTCGGCCGAATGGAGCATGACCACGCCGCCAGCATGCAACCGGTCAATCAGCTCCTGCGGCGGCTCAGTCGGCTCGCTGGCATAAACCTCGCATTCGGTCATCTCGAAGCCCGCCGGAAGGTCCAGCGCGATCCGCTCGCGGCCAGCAAGACGCAACAGGCGGCGATATTGCGGCGCGATTTGCGCCAATAACGGCTGCAGCCCGTCCTCGCCGGTAGCCATGACGACAAGACCGGCTGCGCTTGCAGCCTCCGCAGTGCTTGTCCCTACGGCATAGGCAGGCATGCCTCGATAGCCAGCCAGCGCCGCGCCGCCATGGCGCAAGGCATTGGCGCTGCCGATCAAGAGTGCATCGAAGCACTTGGCCGGAGGCGGCGCCCATTCGAGCGGGCGCACCGCGAACAGTGGATAGCCATGCGCATCGAGCCCCAGATCACGTGCCGCACGAACCGTGGCCTCGCAGCCCGGTTGGGGCCGGATGACATAAAGCGGCGTCATGGTCCGTCGAAGTGTGCCGCAATCTGCGGTGCCGCGCGCGCCAGCAGGTCGCGGGCAAGCTCCGCAGGGCCTTGAAGATCACCGGCAGCAAAGCGCGCCTCACCATCGCAACGGTGCGCGCCATCCGGGCTGAACAACATGGCGCGCAATATCAGCATCTCGCCCTCGGCGCGGGTCAACACCGCAATCGGGCTGTGGCAATTGCCGCCCAGCGCCGCGAGCAGCGCGCGCTCCGCCATCAGCGCGTCGCGGCTGGGCGCGTGGTCGATTGCGGCGAGCATTGCCAGCATCGCCGAATCACCCGCGCGGCATTCGATGGCAATCGCGCCCTGGCCCGGCGCGGGGAGCCATGTATCTGCCGCCAACGCCTGGCCGGCGCTCTGCTGGCCCAGCCGGTTTAGCCCGGCCGCCGCAAGCAGGGTCGCATCTGCTTCGCCGGCGGCGAGTTTCGCCAGCCGGGTCGCAACATTGCCACGAAACGGCACGATGCGGCAATCGGGGCGGGCATTCAGCAATTGCGCCGCACGGCGCGGCGCGCTGGTACCGATCCGCGCGCCCACCGGCAGCGCCGCAACGGACTCCGCGCCGATGAGAACGTCGCGAACATCCTCGCGCTCCAGCACTGCCGCCATGGCGATCCCGCCCGGGCGCAGCGTTTCGACATCCTTGGCTGAATGCACCGCAAAGTCGATTTCGCCCGAGAGCAGCCAGGCGTCGAGCTCCTTGGTCCACAGCGCCTTGCCGCCGATCTCCGCGAGCGGCCGGTCGAGCACTTTGTCCCCGCTCGCGGTGACCGGCACCACTTTAACCGATTCCGGCGCAAGCCCATGCGCCGCGATCAGCCGCGCGCGCGCCTCCTCGGCCTGAATGAGGGCAAGCGGCGAGCGGCGGGTGCCGAGTCGCCAGACAGATCGGGATACAGGGTCAAGCATGGCGCGCTTGTGCTAGTCGGCAATCTCTTTAAGTGAAAGATGGGATGGAGATTGTTCTCGGCATTGAATCGTCGTGCGACGAAACGGCGGCCGCGCTGGTGGGCGGCGACCGCTCGATCATCGCGCAGCGCATCGCCTCGCAGGACGAGGCGCACCGTCCCTATGGCGGCGTCGTTCCAGAGATTGCGGCGCGTGCTCATGTCGAACGGCTCAGCCCGTTGATTGGCGAAGTGCTGGCCGAAGCTGGGTTGGAATTATCGCAAGTCGACGCGATTGCCGCGACTGCAGGGCCAGGGCTGATCGGCGGGGTGATGGTCGGGCTGGTGACGGCGAAAGCTCTGGCCATGGCCTCGGACAAGCCCTTGATCGCGGTGAACCATCTAGAGGGCCACGCGCTCTCGCCGCGGCTGGCGGATGCGTCGCTCGAATTTCCATATCTGCTGCTGCTGGTCTCGGGTGGGCATTGCCAATTGCTGGTGGTCGAAGGCGTTGGGCGCTATCGCCGTCTCGCGACGACCATTGACGATGCGCTGGGTGAGGCATTTGACAAGAGTGCCAAGATCCTCGGCCTCGGCTATCCCGGCGGGCCTGCGCTGGAACGTATGGCCGCCACCGGCAATCCACGCGCCGTGCCGTTGCCGCGCCCCTTGCTTGGCAGCGCCGAGCCACATTTCTCATTCGCCGGGCTCAAGAGCGCAGTAATGCGGGCGAAGCAATCGGGCAGCCATGCAGATGCCGATATTGCCGCTGCCTTCCAGCAGGCCGCGATCGATTGCGTTATTGATCGCACCGCGCGGGCGCTGGCCACCGCCGGGCCGGTAACAGCGTTGGTCACCGCTGGCGGGGTTGCTGCGAACAAAGCGGTTCGAGGCGCGCTGGAAGCACTCGCAAGTGCCCACGGCCTGCCTTTCATCGCACCGCCGCTCGCCTTGTGCACCGACAACGCCGCGATGATCGGCTGGGCGGGAATCGAACTCCTGCGGCTGGGGCGCAACGATCCGCTCGACATTTCTGCACGGCCGCGCTGGCCGCTCGACGAGCACGCTGCACCGGTGCGCGGAGCGGGGATCAAGGCATGACCTTTCGACAAGCTCAGGGCGAACGGATCGGCGTGATCGGAGCCGGTGCCTGGGGCACCGCACTGGCACAGGCACTGGCCGGGGATGGCAGCGCGGTGACGCTATGGGCGCGCGAGCCGGAGCTGGTGGCGGAAATCAACGCGAATCGAACCAACAGTCTGTTTCTTCCCTCGGCACGGCTGGCCGGCTCGATCCATGCAACCGGTAATCTGTCCGAGCTTGGCGCGCTGCCAGTGCTGCTCGCCGTGGTCCCGGCGCAGTTTCTGGGGCCAGTGCTGGGCCAGTTGCCCGCAGGAAACCGCGATCTGGTGCTCTGCGCCAAGGGAATCGAGGCGGGAACCGGCAGGCTGATGAGCGATGTTGCAGCGACAGCTGCCTCGCCAGCGAGCATCGCTGTGCTTTCCGGGCCGACCTTCGCCCATGAAGTCGCCGCTGGCCTGCCGACCGCCGTCACGCTCGCTTGCGGCGGCGGCGAGGCACAGTGGCAGCGGCTTGCACCGCTTATCGCACGGCCGGCACTACGACCTTATTATTCCGACGATGTGATCGGCGCGGAAGTGGGCGGCGCAGTGAAGAACGTGCTGGCGATTGCCTGCGGCGTGGTCGAGGGGCTGGGGCTGGGACAGAATGCGCGGGCCGCCCTGATCGCGCGCGGCTATGCCGAAATGCTGCGTTTTGGGCTCGCACTGGGAGCAAAAGGCGAGACGCTTTCGGGCCTCTGCGGCCTGGGCGATCTGGTGCTCACTTGCTCTTCCACGTCGAGCCGGAATTTCTCGCTCGGCAAAGCGCTGGGCGAAGGCATGACTGCTGCCGAGGCACTCTCGGACAAGAACAGCGTTGCCGAAGGCGCAGCAACCGCGCCGGTGCTTGACGACCTTGCAGGCCAGCGCGGTATCGACATGCCGATAGTCGCAGCGGTTCGCCGCCTGCTAGCTGGCGATGCCCCGGCGGGTGCCGTCGTCACCGACCTGCTTGCCCGGCCGCTTCGCGCCGAACAAGGGGCGGGGATTTGAGCGAAGCAACCGGTCGCGAGGATATCGCCCAGATCGCCAAGGGCGGGCGCACCAACCTGCTGGGCTTTCCGCTGCGGCTTGTGGCGCGAATACCCTTCCTGTTCATCGCCGGGCGGCTCTATGGAGCGGACTCGCTGGGCCGGCTGGCGTCGGCACTGGTGGTGATCGAATTCGTCGCGCTGCTCAGCTCGGTCGGGCTGAAACGCGGCCTTGCCCGCAGGTTGACCGAAGAGGCCGAGCATCCCGCCAATGCCG
This sequence comes from Alphaproteobacteria bacterium, assembly GCA_964202645.1. Taxonomy (GTDB): domain Bacteria; phylum Pseudomonadota; class Alphaproteobacteria; order Sphingomonadales; family Sphingomonadaceae; genus Novosphingobium. The sequence continues at coordinate 6,566 of CAXNKI010000070.1, forward strand.
TGGCGGATGCCATGACGATCTGCATCGTGGTGGGCCTGGTGATGGCGGCGCTGCTGTTCCTGTTTCCCGCGCCGATGTTTCCGAGCGGAAAGTACTCGCAGTGGGATCTGCTGCTGCCGCTGGCAATCCTGCCGCTCACCATGACC
>CAXNKI010000071.1:0-6591 GCA_964202645.1 Alphaproteobacteria bacterium
CACCATCGACAAGGGCGCGGTCGTGCAGTCGAGTTTCAATGACTATCCGCTGCTGACGCTGGCCGAGACCCCGCAAATCGCGGTCGAATTCGTCGCCAGCACGGCGCCGATGGGCGGGCTTGGCGAGCCTGGCCTGCCGCCCGCTGCGCCGGCGCTTGCCAATGCGCTGTTCGCCGCGACCGGCAAGCGCGTGCGCACATTGCCGATCCGCACGCAGGCAAAGGTATGACGGACGATCGCAACCAGAAAGTTGTTGAAGCGGCGGACCGGGCGATACGGCTCGAGGCCGAGCTCGAAGCATCGAGCGACGCGGCAATAAAGGGCGATGCGCTGGCCCGCGCCAAGGCGATTCTCCATGCCTGGGTCGACAGCGTTACCGGCGTTGTCGCCACCCCCGGGGTCGGGCGGGTGGTGCTGATCCATGCCGATGGCGGCGAATCACGCATATCCTCGCCCAGCCTGCCGATGCAGCTTGCCCCGCCGGTCCGCTGGGATTGACCGACGCCGCAGCAGGCCTAGGGTGATGCATCACTCCGCGACGACGGAGACCCAACCGGAGAAGTGCCATGGCCGAAGCCGATTTTGACGTTAACCGCGCCTTTGAGGCTGAACCGCGCGTTGCCGATTATGTCGTCGATGCTGACGTCCACGTCACGCCGCCGCCCACCTTTTGGGCTGAATATCTCTCGCCGCAGTTCCGCGAGTTCGCGCCCAAAGTGGAAAGCGAAGATGACGCGGACTACATCGTCTTCGAAGGCAGCCGCCGCGCGGTCAACCTGATGCAGAGCCAGGCCGGGCGCACTTTCGACAAGTACAAGAATTCGGGAAAACTTTCCGACATGCGCACGGGCGGATGGATGGTCGGCGCGCGGCTCGACGACATGGACCGCGACGGCATCGACAAAGCCGTGTGCTTCGGCGGCGGGCCGCTCGGCTCTGGCAATCTCGAGCTCTATCTCGACAGCTTCGACGCCTTCAACCGCTGGCAGTCGGATTTCTGCGCCGATTCCAGCGGCCGGATGTATGCCTGCGCTTACCTGACGACGATTGATGTCGATCTCACCGTCAAAGGCATGCGTGCAGCAAAAGCCCGCGGCGATGTCGCGGTGAACCTGCCCGCCTTTCCGCAATCGGCCAGCCAGTTCACCAAGGAAGGTGCGGTGTGGCAGGCGATGACGGGCGATGCGAATGGCCCCCGCCAATACCGCGATCCCGAATTCGACGCGATCTGGGCGGCAGCGGTCGAGCTTGATCTTGCCATCACCTTCCACCTCGGCGCGCGCACCAGCCGCTTCAAGGACAAGACCAATTTTCTGCCCGACATTCCGATGGGCAAGACCGCGATGCTCGAACCGGTCAACATCATGCTCTATTCAGGCGTGTTCGATCGCTTCCCGGGCCTGCGGCTCGGCCTGATCGAAAGCGGCGTGGGCTGGATCCCGTGGGCCTGCGAATACATGGACCGGACCTGGGAAATGCAGCGCCACTGGACCGAGTGCGCGATCCTGAACCCGCCCAGCTTCTATTTCGACCAGAACGTCTATGCCTCGTTCATCAGCGACCCGGTCGGCGTCGAACTGCGCCATAAGCCAGGCTGCAAAAACATCATGTGGTCATCGGACTATCCTCATTCGGAAACCACTTTCCCGCATTCGCACAAAGTGATCGCCCAGAATTTCAAGGGCGTGCCTGATGCGGAGCGCAACTGGATCATCGCCGGCTGCGCGGAGAAGTTCTTCGGGCTTACCTGACCCCAGGGCTAACCTTTGGGCTGACCTTTCGCCTGTTCCTCGCCCGCCAGCGCAGCAGGCCGGTGAGGAACAGGCCAAGCGGCAGGAGTCCGGCGAGCAGCGCGGCAATGCGCAGCGCCTGCCCCCCGGCCGAGCCATCGTGCAGCGGGTGGAGCCACATCTCCAGCACCGACAGCGCCGGGAATGTCGCGGCATCGTGCCGGGCGATCACGTTACCCCGATACTGATCGACCCAGACGAAGCTCTGCGGGAACCGCCGGCTAGGGTCTGCGGGCTGCTGCAGGCGCAGGCGGTATGCGCCATCGCCCACCCCGGGTATCTCGATCCACGCGGGCCGGGCTCGGGGCATCGCCGCGCGCGCTGCCGCGAGCGCAGCACTGGGGGCAATCTGGCGGCCTGACGCGGCCCGCGAGTGCGGCGCGGGCATCTCCGCAGGTTTGCCAAGCAATGGAGCCAGCACCGCGCGGGTTTCGCCGGGCAGCGCCAGCATCGCGCCGGTCGCGGCGAGCATCGCCAGAAGCGGAAGCCCCGCCAGCCCAGTCAGCTTGTGCAGATCGCGCAGCCGCCGCGTTTCGCCTGCGCCGCGCTTGAAGCGCAGCGCTTTCACCCACGAGCCGCGCGGCCACCAGGCCCATAGCCCGCTTACCAGCAAGGCCAGCAGGGCGAGCCCGGCAATGCCCATCAATGTGCCCCCCGGCTTGTCCATCTTGAGCTGGTAATGCAGGTCGTAGATCCAGGTCATCGCGCTGTCGCCCCAGAAGTCGCGGCGCAGCACCTGTCTGCCATCGCTCGACAGCCAGACGAGCATCGGCGCATGGCCGCGGCCAGCCGTCTCGGGGGGGTGATAGTAACGCATCGGGATCGCGCCGGGGCGGTCCGTCACCTCGATCCGCCAGGGGCCTTGCTTGTCCGGCCAGGCTTCCCGCACCGTGGTGATCGCCGCATCGAAAGCGGCGGCATCGGCCATGCCCTGGCTGGCCTGTTCGGGATGCAGCCAGCGGTCGATCTCGACGTAATAGACAAGCAAAGAGCCGGTAAGCCCCGCCAGCACGAACAGTGCCCCCAGGCCGAGGCCCACCCAGAGGTGCAGACGCATGACGATGCGGCGGGGTCGGCTCATCGCCTTACAGCCTGATGCGCAAGCTGGCGGTGACGTTGATTCCGTCAGCCGGCGAATGCAGCGTCTGGGTGCCGTCGAACCAGACATATTCGTAAGTGCTGTCGGTCAGGTTCTTGGCTGACAGCGCTAGGGCGAACCGCGCGTCGATGTCATAGGCGATCTCGGCATTCAGCACGGCATTGCCGCCGAACCGGCCTTGCGCGGCGCTGTTCGCCGTGGTCAGCCAATAGTCCGACTGGCCGGAAAACCAAAGCGACAGCCGGGTGCGGGCCAAACCGGTATAGTCGATCCCGCCCGACCACAGCCACTGTGGCACATGGTCAATCTCGTTGCCGAGGAAGGCAGGGGTCGCGGGGTCAGGCCTAGTGATCACCGCCTTCTGGTGCGACAGGGCGCCCCACAGAGAGAGGCTTTCGAGCGGCCTGGCGCTGAGCTGCACATCGACACCGCGCCGCCGCGTCGCGCCGACGTTTTCGCTGTCACCCAGCGGATCGTTGAGCTTGCGCTTGATCTCACCGGTGGCGGTCTGCTGCCACAAGGCGATGCGCGCCTCGAACGCGTCCGAAGGCGCATATTTGACACCGAGCTCCCAGCCCTCGTTGATCGAGGGTTCTAGGTTCACCGTGCGCGGCGGGATGAGGTAGGCACCCGAGGCCAGCCCGATCTGGAAGCTCTTGCCATAGTTGCCATAGAGCGTGACCCCGCTGCCCGGCGTCACCGCGACCGAAAGCTTGGGCTGGCTGATCGTGCCATACTTGTTGATCGGCGCAGACGTATTGCTCAGCGCATTGCGGAATGTCCCGCCCACCCAGTCAAGCCGCCAGGCGGGGGTGATCTTCAGCCATTCGGCGGGATCGAGCACCATTTGCGCATAAATGCCGCCGACCGTCAGCTTGAACTTCTGGTCGCGGGTTTGCGCCGTGGGCATGCGGGCGAGCGCGGTGAAGCGCAGCGATTCGTTGTCCTGCCACTGCACGTCGCCACCGATCTCGGCCATAAGCGGCATGCCGGCTATGCGGGCATGATAGTGTAGCGCGCCGAGCAAACCCCATTGCTTCTCATTGGTCACCCGGCGCTGCTGCGCGGCTCCAGCCGAAAACTTGACATAGCGATCGTCGGACAGCCGGTTGTGATAGGCCTTTGCCGTCAGATCGAGCGCGTCGTTGAAGGTTGCGGCCATGTGCAGGCTGTATTGCTGCACTTCGCGCGCATCGCCGTCGGTCGCGTTGTAGGCGTTGGTCATGCGCGGGTTGGCGCGCGAATCGGCGAAAGTCAGGTAACCGGGCTCCTGCGCGTCGCTCTGGTAATAGCGCGCGATGGCGCCGAGACTGAATTGTTCGCTGGGCCGGTAGAACCATTTGCCCGCCAGGCTCAGTCGGTCGAATGCGGCATGCTCGCGATAACTGTCCGAGCGGCGATAGCCGACAACATAGTTCTGGCTGAATGCCCCGCGCTCCAGCCCGGCGGACAGCTGTCCCTCGAACAGGCCATAACTGCCACCCGAAAGCCGCGCATCGGCATAGGTGCCGCCGATCCGGGTCGAGATATTCGCGCTGCCGGCAATGGCATGCAGGCCATAGCGCGGATCGGAGGTGCCGCGCACCACTTCGATCCCGGCGATGTCGATCGGAAAGACCTGGTCGATGAACGGCATGTTGCCATCGTTGCTGTTCGAAGGAACACCATCGATCAGAAGCTTGACCGCGTTGATCTCACCCTCGCCGTTGAAGCCGCGGAAGGAAAACTTGCCGCTCACGGCGCCTTGGTTGAAATTGGTCACCATCACGCCCGGCAGCCGGCCGACCAACTCCCAGACATAATTGACATTGGCGGCTTGCGCGATGTCGCCTCCCAGCCGGTCGACCGAGGTCAGCACATTGTCGCTCGAGGCGGCCATGCGGTGTGCGGAGACGAGGATTTCGCCGACGGTGAAGCTGACGTCTGCATCGGCAGGCGGGCCAGATTCTTCGGCAACGGCAGGAGTGACAATAACGAGCGAGGCCGCGAGTGCGGCAATGGAACTTTTCATGGGAGATAACACCTGTGCATTGGGTCTGCAGACGGGTCGCGCCCGTCCGGAATCGATCCCGCCCGAGCGGGAGGTTCACTGTGTCAGACGGTGCAGGGTGGTCCGCGGAGCGGCGGGCGCAGGTGACGCCGCGCCGATGCGGGCGGCGGCGTGGCCGCCATCAGTCCGGCGGCAAGCACGAAGGCCAGCGCCAGGGCCAGCAGCGGCGCATCGGCTCCGGCGAGTGAGGCCATGGTCAGCGCGGAGAAAGCGCAAGGTCCCGCCGCCTTGCCGTGTTCGCCGCCTGCCGGGGCGGGTTCGCCCTTCATCGGAATGGCGATCTGGCGCGTTTCAGCCCCGCCCGAGGCATCGGCGCAGATCGAAACGCTGAGCAATTGCGCGCCCGGCATCGACATATAGCCCGCCGGCACCAGTACCTTCATCGCCAGCGCGCAGGCCAACACCAGCGCCGCGAAAGCGCGATTGCGGACAATCAGGTTGCGAAGCAGGTGCATCGAGGGCGCGACTAATCACATCGGCGTGAATTGTCATGCAAAATTGGTACGGACGGCGGGACTCGAACCCGCACGAGCAAGGCTCAGGGGATTTTAAGTCCCCGGCGTCTACCATTCCGCCACGTCCGCAAGATGATGACAAGGCGGTAAGGGGAACCGCGAAACACCCCAAAAACCCCATGATTCCGACATTGCACGAATGCTAATTTTTCAAAATACCCCCAATGATACCCCCAAATTCACTGGTTGGGGGCGAACAACGCCGAACAGTAGCGTCTAGGTAACGCTCGCCTCGCTCCAAATCAACACCCCCACCCCCATCGAAAATCCTACTGATCCAGACCCCACCTACCCGGCACCCCCCGTTTTGCTCAGATGGGACCCACGCTTCCTCTATACATACTGTTGTGCTCGCCCGGTGGGGTGTAGCCGGAAACGATGGCCGCCCCGCTAGGGGAAGCGGTTATGGCGGCCATCTGGGGGACTTCTCGGGTAAACCACTCAAGGAGACCTGAGCGGTTAAGTGCTGCCTTAAGCGGTACGCCCTAATCTGAAGTTAATCGGGCAGCAGAACCTTACGATCACCGCTCACACTCATGCCCGCGCCAGTAGCGATCCCAGCGTAGCGCCCAGCCTCCCTTGACCAAGGCACAGGATACATCACCGCCCACCGGGGACACGCACCAAGCCGCAGTCCTATTCCCAACGCCGTTGCCGACTGAGGTGCAGCGCATGGCAGGCCCCTTAAGCAGCACGTGTCCTTCCATACTGCGTCCGGTTGGCACACCGAGGAATCCGACAAGAGCATCACGGGCTTGGGCAGTAGTGGCATCGGGGCATGGCTGGTTTGAACGGCAGCTACCGTCCATCTCTCGGGCAGCTATGCCTGCCAGCCGCACATGCGGCCCCTCAGCGCACCATACAGGCCCATCACCATCCCAGACACTCACCGGGGTGCAGGTGAATACCTCACCGGCTGGAACAACCGGCACTGCTGCGAGGAGAAGAAAGGTGCTGAGCTGCTGTACCCTGTGAAGGTATATGCCATCTGAATCACTGACCGGCCGAGGCCGGTAGGATCATGCGGAGGGGCTGAAGCCGTTCTTGTGGGTATGGCGGTCCAGGTAACGCATGATGATGTCATCGGTGATGTTGCCGGACGTGGTCGAGAAGTAGCCACGTTGCCAGAAGCGTTGC
>CAXNKI010000072.1:0-6585 GCA_964202645.1 Alphaproteobacteria bacterium
TCGAGCTTGGCTGCGTTGCGCGTTGTCAGCACGAGGTCTGCCCCTTCAGCAGCAAAGGTGCGCGCCAAATCGCCGCCCAGCAGGCCGCCGGCACCGGTCATCAATGCCCGTTTCCCGGTCAGTCGCGTCATGGCGTTATGCCCCTGCCATCGGCCCCACCAGCTCGATATGGTGGCCTGCGGGATCGGCAATCACCGCTGCGCGCACGCCGTGTTCGGGCCGGTCCTGCCCGGCTCGCACCACGCTGCCGCCCTTGGCCAGGCAAATCTCGCAAGTGGCATCGACATCGACATCGCTGAACGTCAGCCAGCCTTCGCCAGGATAAACCGGACGCGGTGGCAGCGGCAATTCGACAAAGCGGCTGAGAATCAGCACATGGCTGGTCATGTCGCCGCTTGCAGAGAGCCAGACCTGCTGCTGGTGCACCTCTTCCTCGCCGCCCTCGTTGCGGCCGACCACCTTGAGGCCCATCGCCTCATAAAATGCCTCGGACCGCGGCAGATCGCCGACGACAAGCTTGGTGAAACGCATGGCGATGGGCATGGAACAGGCTCCTCAAGAAGTTTCGCCGAGCCTTGACCATTTCCTGCCGCTGGGCAAGCCGCGCTTGCATTGCCGCCAAATTCCGCTAATTGCGCCGCTTCCTCCTTCGACAAGCTCAGGATGAGCGGGTTGTCAGCGGAAATCCAGAAAGCCGGAGGGGCCCCGCAATCGTGCGGATCAGCCAGCGATCGGTTCGAATAGAGAAAGGCAAAGCATGCCGCTTTACGAGCATGTCTTCCTGGCACGCCAGGATCTGAGCCAGGCGCAAGTTGATGCGCTGGCCGCCAATGCAACCGCCATCGTCGAAGCCAACCAGGGCAAGGTCACTAAGGCCGAGTCATGGGGCCTCAAGGGCTTGGCCTACAAGATCAAGCGCAACCGCAAGGCGCATTTCGTTCTGCTCAATCTCGATGCGCCAGGCGATGCCGTCGCCGAGCTCGAGCGCCAGACGCAGATCAACGAAGACGTAATCCGTTACATGACCGTTCGCGTTGAAGAGCACGAGGTTGAACCCTCGGTGCAGATGCGCAAGCAGGACCGCGAGCGCACCCGCCGCCGCGACCGTGAGGAGATGGCCTGATGTCCCGCGCATTTTTCCGCCGCCGCAAGAGCTGCCCTTTCTCGGGCAAGGATGCACCAGTCATCGATTACAAGGACGTTCGTCTGCTGCAGGGCTTCATGTCTGAACGCGGCAAGATCGTGCCGAGCCGCATCACCGCCGTTTCTGCCAAGAAGCAGCGTGAGCTTGGCCAGGCAATCAAGCGCGCCCGCCATCTGGGCCTTCTGCCCTATCTCGTGAAGTAGGAGGGACAAACCCATGCAGATCATCCTCCTCGAACGCGTCGAAAAGCTCGGCTCGATCGGCGATGTCGTCACCGTCAAGGACGGTTACGCCCGCAACTTCCTCCTCCCCGGCAAGAAGGCGCTGCGCGCCAACGAAGCCAACCGCAAGGTTTTCGAAGCCAACCGCGCGCGGATCGAAGCTGACAATGCCGATCGTCGCGGCGAAGCCGAGATCCACGCCAAGACCGTCGACGGCATGAGCGTGGTTCTCATCCGCGCTTCGTCGAACTCGGGCCAGCTTTATGGTTCGGTCGCGGTGCGCGATATTGTCGATTCGCTCAACGAACAGGGCGCCAAGGTTACCAAGGCGATGGTCGTGCTCGAACGCCCGATCAAGACCATCGGCGTGTTCGACGTGCGCGTCGCATTGCACCCGGAAGTCTCGGTGACCATCAAGGTCAATGTCGCACGCTCCACCGACGAGGCTGACCAGCAGGCTGCCGGCGTCGATGTTCTTGCCGCGATGTTCGAAGAAGCGGCCGCACCGACCGGCTTCACCGAAGCTTTCGATCCCAACGCCGAGCCGGGCACCATCGCCACTGACGACGACGCCGCGCCTGCGGCCGAGGCGCCGGCCGACGAAGCCTGAAACTTCTGGCTGATACTGAATAAGGAGGGGGCGCTTCGGCGCCCCCTTTGCTATCTGGCCCTTTGCTATCCGCGCCGGACTCTGTAGTTTCGCGCCCATGAAGACCGGTACCCAGATCGTTGCGGAGCTTGCCCGCATCTATGACCAGGCCGTCGCCACCCTGCGCGACGACATCCTTGCCTATGCAGCCCATGGCACGTTGCCCCCGCCCGAGCGGCGGGCCGGTCGCGCCTGGTGCTATCCGGAACTGCGCATCCGCTATGCCGGGGTCGAGACCCGGCCCGACCTGACCCGTGCTTTTGGCCGGCTGGCCCACGAAGGCACCTTTGCCACCACGGTTACGCGACCAGCCTTCTTTGCGCGCTACCTGACCGAGCAGCTCGCGCTGATCGCCGACGATTACGAAATCGAGGTCGAAGTCGGGCCCTCTGCCCAGGAAATTCCGTTTCCTTATGTGATCGATGCGAGTTCCGGCCTTGGCGCGGTCAGCCCGCAGGAGCTGGCCCGCCATTTTCCCTCAACCGAACTCGCGATGATCGGCGACGAACTGGCCGACGGCATCGACCTTTCGGCGCCCGGTTCCGATATCCCGCTCTCGCTGTTCGACGGTCTGCGCACCGATTTCAGCCTGGCGCGCCTGGCGCACTATACCGGCACCAGCGTCGAGCATTTCCAGCGCTTCGTGCTGTTCACCAATTACCACCGCTATGTTGATGAATTCGTCGACTGGGCCGCATTGCAGTTGGGCAAGGACGGTTATCTCGCGCTCTCGGGGGCAGGCGGACTCTACCTCGAAGAGCGGACCGAAGATGCCCGCCAGCGCCTGTCCGACACCGCCTGGCGCCGCCACCAGATGCCGGCCTATCACCTCATCGCCGAGGGTGGCGCGGGCATCACCCTCGTCAATATCGGCGTCGGGCCATCCAATGCCAAGACGATCTGCGACCACCTCGCGGTTCTGCGCCCGGAAGCCTGGCTGATGATCGGCCACTGCGGCGGGCTGCGCGATACCCAGCGGATCGGCGACTATGTGCTCGCCCACGCCTATCTGCGCGACGACCACGTGCTGGATATGGTGCTGCCGCCCGAGATCCCGATTCCAGCCATTGCCGAAGTTCAGGTGGCGCTCGCCAGCGCCGCCGAAGCGGTCAGCGGCGACAGCGGCGCGAACCTCAAGAAGCGGATGCGCACCGGCACCGTCGTCACCACCGACGACCGCAACTGGGAGCTGCGTTATACCGACAGCGCCTTCCGCTTCAACCAGAGCCGCGCCATCGCCATCGACATGGAAAGCGCCACTATCGCCGCGCAAGGCTTCCGCTTCCGCGTGCCTTACGGGACGCTGCTCTGCGTCTCGGACAAGCCGCTGCACGGCGAGATCAAGCTGCCCGGCCAAGCCAACAAATTCTACGAGGAAGCCATCGCAGCCCACCTCAAGATCGGCGTGCTGGCCTGCGAACTGCTGCGTGCCGAAGGCTCGCGCCTGCACAGCCGCAAATTGCGCGCGTTCAACGAGCCGCCGTTCCGCTAAACATCAGGGCGCAGCGAGGAATGTGGCAATCGCCTCGCCAAACTCCGGCTTGGTGACCGAGCTCATGTGATTTCCGGGAACTTCGGCATAGCTACCGACCGGCAGGGCCGCAGCCAGCGCCGGGGCTGAGCCATTGTCGCCGTCGTCTGCGCCGCAGACCACTAGGGTGGGCATGGTGACCCGGCGCAGCGCCTCTGGCGACACATCAGCAACCGATAGCAGCAATTGCCGCGCCGCCACCCGGTCGACTGCCATCGACTTCATGAAGGCCTGCGCAACGAACGCCGGATCGCCGCGCTCGATGGTCCCGAACCGGTCGATCGCATCGACGAAATGCGCCGAGCGCCGCGCCCAGCCCGAGAGGCCCTCCAGCCCCATCCCGCCCAGCACCAGCCGCCGGGGAGAAAGTCCCGCAATGACGGCCTGCACCGCAGTGCGTGCCCCGAGCGAAAAGCCGACGAGATCGTAGTCGGTCAGGCTGAGGTTCGTGACCAGCGCCAGCGCGTCTCTGACAAGCACGTCGGTGGGGTAGGCCGAGGCTCCGTGCGGCGCATCGCTCTGCCCGTGCGCGCGCAGGTCGGGCATGATGCACTCGAACCCGGCGTCGGCGAGCTTCTCGGCCGTGCCGTATTTGATCCAGTTGACCTCAGCGCTGGAAAACAGGCCGTGTAGGAGCAGCACAGGCCTTCCCGCCCCAAGGCGGTGCACGGCCAGCCGCGCATCGCCATGGCCAGGAAGAAATTGCGCTGCCATTAGCCCTTCTTCAGGTGCCGCTGCCCGAGCAACTCGGCGATCTGCACGGCATTGAGCGCTGCACCCTTGCGCAGATTGTCCGAGACGCACCACAGTGCCAGGCCGTTCTCCACCGTCGGGTCTTCACGCACGCGGGAAACGAAAGTCGCGCCATCACCAACGCATTCGGCCGGAGTGACGTATCCGCCGTCCTCGCGCTTGTCGATCAGCATCACGCCGGGTGCCTCACGCAGGATGGCTTGCGCTTTCTTTGCCGAAAGCTCGCGCTCGAACTCGATGTGCAACGCCTCGCTGTGGCCGACAAACACCGGCACGCGCACGCAAGTGGCGATGACCTTGATCTTCGGATCCATGATCTTCTTGGTCTCGACCACCATCTTCCATTCTTCCTTGGTCGAACCATCGTCGAGGAAGCTGTCGATATGCGGGATGACGTTGAAGGCGATCCGCTTGGTGAACTTGACCGGCTCGCGCCCTTCGCCAGCCGGCATGAACACCGCGCGAGTTTGCTCGAACAGCTCATCCATGCCGGCTTTGCCCGCGCCCGAGGTGGACTGATAGGTCGCCACCACCACGCGGGTGATCGTCGCGGCATCATGCAGCGGCTTGAGCGCCACGACCATCTGCGCAGTCGAGCAGTTGGGATTGGCGATGATCATCTTCTTCTTGTAGCCGTCGATGGCATCCGGGTTCACCTCGGGCACGATCAGCGGCACATCGGGATCCATGCGCCAGTAGGAGCTGTTGTCGATCACCACGCAGCCCTGGGCCGCCGCCTTGGGGCCATAGTCCTTGGCTACGCCCGAGCCGGCCGAAAACAGCGCGATGTCCCAACCGGTGAAATCGAAATTCTCGATATTCTGGCACTTGAGCATCTTGCCGGTGTCGCCAAATTCGACCTCGGTGCCCTGAGAGCGCGGGCTGGCAACCGCCGCCACTTCGTCGCAGGGAAACTTGCGCTCGGCGAGCACATTCATCATTTCTCGTCCGACATTGCCGGTCGCGCCGACGACAACTACCCGATAACCCATGTTTCAATCCCTTGGATAAGGAAACGGCCGGTCTCCTGGTGGGGAGCCGGCCGTTCGGTCTGTTCGTAAAACTGATATGTTGCGATCAGTCTCCGCTCATGCCTGGCCAGCATCACTGCTGCGTGTAATCTTGCGCTCGGCAATACGCGCGCGTTTGCCGGTGCGGCCACGCAGGTAGTAAAGCTTGGCACGACGCACGACGCCGCGGCGTACCACGGTGATGCTCTCGATGTTCGGCGAATAGAGCGGGAAGACGCGCTCGACGCCCTCGCCGAAGCTCATCTTGCGCACGGTGAAATTGCTGCCGATGCCCTTGTTCGAGCGCGCGATGCACACGCCCTCGTAGGCCTGGACACGGGTGCGCTCGCCTTCGACGACGCGCACGCCCACGCGCAGCGTATCGCCGGCGCGGAATTCGGGGATTGAGGCATTTGGCCGGGCAAGCGCCTTGGCGATTTCCTCGGCTTCGATCTGCTGGATCAGATTCACTGGTCCAAGTCCTTCTTTTCACGCCGCGCGCCAGAGGCAGACTGGACCCGAACGCCCTCATGGCGCTCCCAAAGATCCGGCCTGCGTGACCGTGTGTCGATCTCGGACTGGCATTTCCGCCACTCCGCGATCTTCGCATGATCCCCTGATCGCAGCACTTCAGGGATCGTGCGCCCTTCCCATTCATTGGGCCGGGTATAGTGGGGATACTCAAGGAGGCCGTTCTCGAACGACTCCTCTGCCCCACTGGAAGGGGCGCCCATTACGCCGGGAAGCAGCCGAATGCAAGCATCGAGCAGCATCAGCGCCGCTGGCTCGCCGCCGGAGAGGACAATGTCGCCGATCGATACCTCTTCGATGGCCCGCGCAGCGAAGATACGCTCGTCGAATCCCTCGAAACGGCCACACAACAGGATGACACCAGGGCCATTCGACAGCTCGCGAACGCGGGCCTGTGTCAGTGGCTTGCCGCGCGGGGTCATGGCGAGAATGGGGGCCTCGGGATAAGACGCGCGGGCATGATCGACGGCAGTGGCCAGCACATCGGCCTTGAGCACCATCCCCGCCCCGCCGCCCGCAGGCGTGTCGTCGACGGTACGGTGTTTGTCGGAAGCGAAATCGCGCAACTGGATCGCCTCAAGCGACCACTTGCCCTCCTCGAACGCGCGGCCCGCCAGACTTACGCCAAGCGGTCCGGGAAACATCTCGGGGTAGAGGGTGATGACGGCGGCGGCGAAAGTCATGGCTCGACGAACCGGGCCTCAATCAGAATCGTGTCGCCCCACTCAGGCACGGCCTCGGCGCTC
>CAXNKI010000073.1:0-6567 GCA_964202645.1 Alphaproteobacteria bacterium
TGCCCATGACACCGGTTACCTATGGTGCCAAGACGAACCCGCATCACGAAAGACGAACCCATGAAGATCGCGCTGATCATTGAAAACAGCCAGGCGGCCAAGAACGGCATCATCCATGAGGCGCTAACCGAAGTTGTCGGGCCGCTCGGCCATCAGGTATTCAACTATGGCATGTATACGCCCGAAGACGCCGCGTCGCTGACCTATGTGATGAACGGCCTGCTCGCGGGCATTCTGCTCAATTCCAAAGCGGCCGATTTCGTCATCACCGGCTGCGGCACCGGCATGGGCTCGATGCTGGCCTGCAACGCGATGCCAGGCGTGTTTTGCGGGCTGGTGGTCGATCCCACCGATGCCTTCCTGTTCGGCCAGATCAACGACGGCAACGCTCTCTCGATGCCCTATGCCAAAGGCTTCGGCTGGGCAGCCGAACTCAACTTGCGCGATTGCTACCGCAAGATCTTCGAACATGAAGGCGGCGCAGGCTATCCCAAGGAGCGGGCGGCGATCATGGCGAAAAATCGCGGCATCCTGCACGATCTGAAGGCCGCCTCGTGCCGCGACATGCTCTCCGTGCTGAAGAGCGTCGATCAGGACCTGCTGAAGGCCGCGATTGCCGGCGAGCAGTTTGCCGAGCTGTTCTATCCCAACGCGCAGGATCAGGGCATCGCCGACTACCTGCGGGCGCTCTGAACTGACATGGCGATAAGCTTCACCCTCGCCGGCAAGGCCGCGCTGGTCACCGGAGCCAACACCGGGATCGGCCAGGCGATTGCCGTGGCTTTGGCCGAGGCCGGCGCCGATGTCGCGGTTGCCGGTCGCAGCGAGCCGGCCGAAACGCTTCGCGCGATCGAAGTTGCCGGGCGCAAGGCAGTCAACATCAAGGCTGACTTTTCGTCGATCGAACCGGTGCAGCGGGTAGTGGACGAAGCACTCGCCGGGCTCGGGCGGATCGACGTGCTGGTCAACAATGCCGGGATCATCCGGCGCGATGATCTGCTCCAGTTCTCGGAAGAGGACTGGGACGCGGTGATTGATACCAACCTCAAGACGCTGTTTTTCCTCAGCCAGGCCGCAGCACGGCACATGGCGGAGCGCGGGTCAGGCAAGATCGTCAACATCGCCAGCCTGCTGAGCTTCCAGGGCGGCATCCGCGTGCCAAGCTATGCCGCCGCGAAATCGGGGGTTGCCGGGGTGACCAGGGCAATGGCCAACGAACTCGCGCCGATGGGCGTGCAGGTCAACGCCATCGCGCCGGGCTATATCGCGACCAACAACACCGAGGCGCTGCGCGAGGATGAGACCCGCAGCCGCCAGATTCTCGAACGCATCCCGACCGGGCGCTGGGCCCGGCCGGAAGACATTGCCGGGGCAGCAGTGTTCCTTGCCTCGCCGGCGTCGGACTATGTCACCGGGCAAGTGCTGGCCGTGGACGGCGGCTGGCTGGCGCGGTAAGCCCTCGGGCATGACGATCACCTGCTTTGGCGAACTGCTGTTCCGGCTGACCCCGCCGGGCGCGCAATTGATGGTACAGGCTGACAGCCTGTCGCTCGATGTCGGCGGGGCCGAGGCGAATGTCGCGGCGGCGCTGGCTTCGCTGGGCCATGTTGTCCGCTTTGCCGGGCTGGTCAGCGACAATGCGCTGGGTGACCGCGCAATGGCCGCGCTCCGCGCTGCCGGGGTCGACACCGCCAAGCTCGCCCGCGCGCCAGGCCGCATGGGGCTCTATTTCATGGAGAATGGCGCGGGGCCGCGCCCCTCGGCGATCACGTATGACCGGGCAGGCAGCGCCTTTGCCGAGGCCGATCCCGGGGCAATCGACTTTGCAGGCGCGCTGGTTGGCGCGAAGCTGCTCCATACCGGCGGGATCACCCCGGCGCTGGGACCAAAGGGCGTGGCGCTGGCCAAGGCGGCGCAAGCGGCAGCCGTGGCGGCGAGCGTTCCGATCTGTTTTGACGGCAATTACCGGGGCCAGTTGTGGTCGAGTTGGGACAGCGATCCGGGGGCCATCTTGCGCGATCTCGTCGCTGACGCGAACATCCTGATCGGCAACCACCGCGACATTTCATTGTTGCTGGGCAAGGCCTTTTCCGGCGACGGCGCGGACCGGCGGCGCGAGGCTTCGGATGCGGCCTTTGCGGCTTTCCCCAAGCTGCAACTGATCGCCTCGACCGCGCGGCATCTGGTCACCTCGGACCACCACCGAATCTCGGCGCGTGCCGATTCGCGCGAAGCCATGCACCAGACTGGTGAGATCGAGGTAACCGGTATCGTCGAACGCATCGGCTCCGGCGATGCCTTTGCCGCCGGGGTTCTGCACGCATGGCTGGGCGGGGGCGATGTCGCGGCCATGGCCGAAACTGGCCTCGCGCTCACTGCACTCAAACACACCATCCCCGGCGACATGTGCCTGATCGGCCGCGAAGCGCTCGAAAGCTTTTCGGCGGGCGGGGGCGATGTCCGCCGCTGACGGCTGGAGCCGCCGCGCCATGCTCGGCGCGGGTCTGGCAAGTGCGGCAAGCCCGGCCTTTGCGGCCAGACCCCGTGCCGAAGTCACTGCGATCAAAGGCATCCGCTATGCCACCGCCAAGCGTTTCCAGCCGCCCGAGCCTGCGCCCTGGCGTATGGTCGATCTGGCCGGCCACACCGCCTTTGGGCCAGCCTGTCCCCAGCAAGGCAATCGCTATGCGCCGCAGAGCGAGGACTGCCTGTTCCTCAATGTCTGGTTCCCCCGCGCACGATCCGCGCGGCCACGCCCGGTCATGGTCTATTTTCACGGCGGAGCTTACTCGACCGGCTCGGTCACCGATCCGCTCAATCACGGTGCGAAGCTGGTCGAGCATGGCGATGTCGTGGTGGTCACGGTCAACCACCGGCTCAACGCACTGGGCTATCTCTATCTGCCCGAGCGCTTTCCTGACTCGGGCAACAACGGCCAGCTTGACCTGATTCTCGCGCTGCAATGGGTCCAGCGCAATATCGCGGGTTTCGGCGGCGATCCGGGCAATGTCACGGTCTTCGGCCAGTCGGGCGGCGGGGCCAAGATCGCGACTTTGATGGCCATGCCTGCGGCGAAAGGCCTGTTCCACAAGGCGATCACCATGAGCGGACAGCAAGTGACCGCGTCGGGACCGCTCAACGCGCGGCGGCGGGCACAGGCCTTTCTTGACCAACTGGGCACGGACCCGGCCACGGCTCCGGTCGAGCAACTGATCGCAGCGCTTTCTGCCACTGATCCAATCATGGGCGGTGGGGTCTATATGGGTCCGGTGCTCGACATGAAGCACTTGCACCGCCATCCTTTCTGGCCAGATCCCGCCCCGCAGGGCATTGCAATCCCGATGCTGCTGGGCAATTGCATCGCTGAAACCCGCGCCTTTTTTCCACCCGATCACCCCAAGCTCAAGGGCCTCGACTGGTCAAACCTCGCGCAGCGCGCCGGGCCGGAACTGAAAGTCGACATCAGCCCGGAATGGGTGACCGCTGAGTTTCGAGGGCGCTATCCCGCCGACAGCCCCGAGCAGATCTTCCACCGCATGGTGACTGCGGCACGATCATGGCGCGGGCAGGTCGAGGAAGCCGATGCGCGAGCGCGAGCCGGGGTGCGACAGACCTGGGCCTATCAGCTCGATTTTGAGCAGGCGCAGCACACCGACGATATCGGCCTCGCCTTTGGCACCACGCCCGCAATGTCTGGCGCGCGTGCGGCAATGAGCGCCACGATGATGGATGCCTTCGTCCGCTTCGCGCGCACCGGCAATCCCGGCTGGGCGCCCTATGATCTGGCCCGGCGCGAGACCATGGTGTTCGACGTGCAAAGCCGCGCTCTGCCTGATCCGCGCCGCTGGGAGCGCGAGCTGTTCGCACGGGTGCCGTATATTCAGCCGGGCAGCTGAAGCAGTTTACGGCTGGCTGTTGGGATAACTGATCACCAGCGAAAGCGGCCGGCGTCCCATCTGCCGGATGCCGACCACAGCGCCTTTGTAGAGGTATGCCGCCATGCCGCGCGTCAGGCGCGCGCGCTGGCCGTCGGAGACAACTTCGCCGTCCCCGTCGAGCACATAGTAAACCTCGTCGTGGGCAATCGGGTGTTCGCCGATCGCCGCGCCGCGATGCAGGATGCGGCGCCGGAATTCCATCGCGCGCGGTTGGGGCGCGGCATCGGAAATACGGTAAGCGGTGCTCATGCCGATGGCGCCGTGGGGCGGGGCTTCCTCGCGGCAGGTGGCGCGCTCATCGATCACTGCCATGGGCAGGCCGGCGGCAATCAGCAGCGCGGCGAAGATCACTTGGCCGACTCGCGCATCTGCGTATCGCGGGGTGAGAGGTGTTCCTGCGCTCCCGCTTTCTGGCCCGGATAACGCCCTGATTTCGGCGTCATGGTTTCCAGATTCCATTCCGCCTCAACGAAGGGCGCAGCGGTCGGCGCGAGAACCGGATAGCCGCCAACTTCCTTCTCGTCGTCGATGATCTCGCCGCGCCCTTCGGCGATAAAGAACAGCACGCGGATATCGTCAGGCGCGCGGTCCCAGGGGCGAGCACCGACATTGGCCAGCAGGCTGGTTTCGACGTCCAGCGATGGCAAGATGGTGTAGCCCGCCAGCGACGCCAGCGGAGCCTTGGCGGTGACCAACTTTGCGCGGGTTTCGCCATAGCGGCCGAACTGCGGCAGTGGCTGGCCATGCCGGTCGACCGCCCGGTTGTCGCGGCCATAATATGCCAGATCTCCATCGCCGCCGAGCATCAGGAATGGCAGCCCCGGATTGGTATCGTTGCCGCCGCGCATGACATTGCCGACCGCTGTGATTTCGCCGGTGACATAAGGCTGGCCGATCCATTCCAACGCCATCAGGTTGTATTGCACCGCGCGGTGGCCGGGATTGTAGATCAGGTTGTTGATCATCAAGGCCTGCGCGCCGCCCTTGATCAGTGGCGAGCGCTCGACATTGTGCGCCCAGACGTTGCGGTAGAACACGATGCCGGTGGCATTGTCGTGGATCAGGCTGCCCTTGGAATGCTCGCCCTTCGGATGGGTCGATTTCGCCAGCCCTTCGGCGGCCAGATTGTTCCGGAACACGATATTGTGGCTGGTGCCCGCCCGCCATTCGGCGAGACTGTTGCCGGTGAAACGCGGACCTGACGCCGACATGTTTTCATCGACGCCCCACAGGAAGCTGCAATGTTCAACGACGACACTGTGCGCCGCCACGGTGGACAGAGCGTCAGCGGCGGAATCGATCATGCCGCTGTTGGTATTCGTCCCCTGGATCACTGCGCCGACGTTTCCTCCGGTCATCACCCGCAAATGGCTGAGCACGAAATCATGGCCCTTCAAGTCGATGCCGCCCTTTATGATTGTGATGCCCGGCGAGGGCGCGGTTTGACCGGCAATGGTCAGGAAGGGTTCTTCGATGACCAGAAGGTGCTGACCCAGATCGATCACTCCGCCGACCTCGAACACCACGATGCGCGGGCCTTTGGCCTGAATTGCTTCCCTGAGGGAGCCGGGCCCCTCGTTGGCGAGGGTCGTCACCCGGATGATTCGTCCGCCTGCACCGCCGCGCGTCGGGTCAGCCGGATGATCGGCGGCAGCGGCAGGCACGGCACCGGTAAATATCAGCGCCAGCGCAAGCAGCGCAGTTTGCATGATTCTAGCCATCGAACATCTCCCGTAAGGCCGCTTCTTGACAGAGCGCGCCTTTCGCGGCAATAAGAAATGACACCGGTTACCAAAGTCGGCCAAACAGGCTCGTCAAGGATCAAATATACCGGAATGGGCGCTGGAAGCAGCGCGGGAAAACAGAGGTGCATTGGCGGGTTGCAGCAACGGCACGCGCACAATTGACACCGGTATCAGGATATCGCCCCTGCGGCGATCGAGGAGGAAAAGACATGCGCCGGACCGTTTCACGCACTTCGTTGATCAAGGCCACGCTTATCGCAGGCAGCGCGCTGGTCGCACCGGTTGCGGCTCTCGCCCAGGACGCGCCTGCGACAGACGCAACCGGCGATGAAATCGTCATAACCGGCTTCCGCCAGAGCCTTGAGAAGGCGCTCAACGTGAAGCGCGAATCGGTCGGCGCGGTCGATGCCATCGTCGCCGAAGACATCGCCAAGATGCCCGACCAGAACCTGGCCGAATCGCTCCAGCGCATTCCCGGCATCTCGATCAGCCGCGATGCCGGCGAAGGCCGTGCGATCACCGTGCGCGGTCTTTCCAGCCAGTTTACCCGCGTTCGCGTGAACGGCATGGAAACCGTCGCTACCTCGACCGACGGCGCCGCCGCCAACCGCGACCGCGCATTCGATTTCAACGTCTTCGCCTCCGAACTGTTCAGCTCGATCATCGTCCACAAGACCGCCGAAGCCAGCCTCGATGAAGGCTCGCTCGGCGCGGTGGTCGATCTCAACACCGGCAATCCGCTGGCGGGCAGGAGCGGGCTGACCGCTGTTGGCTCGGTTGTCGGATCCTACAATACGCTCTCGAAGAACCTTGGTCCGCGGCTTGCCGGGCTGCTAATACCAAACTGCGCTGTGGGTGACTCACGGGCGGGGATTCCCAATCGG
>CAXNKI010000074.1:0-6522 GCA_964202645.1 Alphaproteobacteria bacterium
CATTCTCGAAGGGCTGGCGGCGCGAGGCGTGGAGATGGCCGGCAAAGTGCTCGAATGGCGCCAGCTGAGCAAATTGCGTTCGACTTATACAGAGGCGCTGCAGGCCGCGATAAATCTCGCGACGGGCCGGGTCCATACCAGCTACAGCCTGGTGGGCGCGCAGACCGGGCGCTTGTCCTCGACCGAGCCCAACCTGCAGAACATCCCGATCCGCACTGAGATCGGCCGCCAGATCCGCGATTGCTTCGTCGCCGGGCCGGGCAATGTCATCCTCGCGGCGGATTACAGCCAGATCGAGCTGCGCCTCGCCGCGCATATGGCCGATGTGCCCAGTCTGAAGGAGGCATTTTCCGCAGACGAGGACATTCATTCTCGCACCGCGCTGGAAATGTTCGGCGAAGTGAACCGCGACACCCGCGGGCGCGCCAAGACGATCAATTTCGCTATTCTCTATGGCATTTCGCGCTGGGGTCTGGCGACGCGGCTGGGCACCGAGGCCGACGAGGCTCAGGCGATGATCGACCGCTATTTCCAGCGGTTCCCCGGCATCCAGAATTATATCCATGCCACTCTGGAGAGCGTGCGCGAGCGGGGCTATTCACTCACCCTGTTCGGCCGCAAATGCTGGTTCCCGCGCATCGCCTCCGGCAATCAGGCCGAGCGGCAGGGCAGCGAACGCGCCGCGATCAACGCGCCGATCCAGGGCACCAGCGCGGATATCATCAAGCGGGCAATGGCGCGGATGATGCCGGCACTTGAAGACGCGGGGCTGGGCCATGTGCGGATGCTGTTGCAGGTGCACGACGAACTGGTGTTCGAATTGCCGGAAGGCGATGTGGCGGCGGCGAGCGCGGTAATCAGCCAAGTGATGGCCGATGCGGCTTTGCCGTCAGTAAAACTTGATGTCCCGCTTGGTGTCGAGATCGGCACCGGCCCCAGTTGGGGCGCCGCGCATTGATCAAGAACCATCTCGGAGAGAATGGTGCTGCCGGGGAGGATTGAACTCCCGACCTCAGCCTTACCAAGGATGCGCTCTACCACTGAGCTACGGCAGCATGACCATTCGAACCATTCCGGTGGTGCGGAATTTCGCGGCTCCGGGCGTTGCCGGGGCAGGGGCGCGCTATTGTGCGCGGGCGCAGGCAATGTCAAGGCGCTGGCGATGGATGAATCGCCAAAAGGCCAATCGCGGGAGGAACGCCTCGCCGCCTCGCTGCGCGAGAACCTGAAGCGCCGCAAGGCGCAGGCCCGTGCACTTGCGAGTGAGTCGCGCGCCCCTTCCGGCGCCAGCGCCGACGCCCGCGCGCCCACCCTTCCCAAAGCGGACTCGAAAAGCTAGGGCGCGGGGCTCCTTAGTTCATGGAGCAAATGCCTTGCCTCGCCTGATCCTTGTTCGCCACGGCCAGAGCCAGTGGAATCTGGAAAACCGCTTCACCGGCTGGTGGGATGTCGATCTGACGCCCAAGGGCGAAGACGAGGCGCGCGCTGCCGGGCACTTGCTGGCGGAAAAAGGCATGCTGCCCGATATCGCGTTTACTTCGTTGCAGACCCGCGCGATCCGCACGCTGCATCTGGCGCTGGATGCGGCGGGGCGTGTCTGGATCGCCGAAACCAAGGACTGGCGGCTGAACGAGCGCCACTATGGCGGGCTGACCGGGCTCGACAAGGCCGAGACCGCCGCGAAACATGGCGATGACCAGGTCAAGGTCTGGCGGCGCAGTTTTGACATACCGCCGCCGGTGCTGGAGGCGGGATCCGAATTCGATCTGTCGGCCGATCCGCGTTATGCCGGGATCGCCATTCCATCGACCGAGAGCCTGAAAGATACCATCGACCGCGTGCTGCCCTACTACGAGGCGGCGATTGCGCCGGTCTTGCGCACCGGCCAGACCGTGCTGGTCTCCGCCCACGGCAATTCGCTGCGCGCGCTGGTCAAGCACCTGTCGGGAATTTCCGATGCTGACATCTCCGGTCTTGAGATTCCCACTGGGCAGCCGATCATTTATGAGCTCGACGGCGGGCTTGCCGCGCAGGATCGCTATTACCTCTCGGAGCGCTGAACATGAGTGCACCAGTCGCAATCGTAATGGGCAGCCAGTCGGACTGGTCGACGATGAAATGCGCCGCCGATGCGCTGGATAAGCTGGGCGTGGCGCATGATGTGCGCATCGTCTCGGCGCATCGCACTCCCCAGCGACTGGTCACATTCGCCGAAGGTGCAGCCGAAGCTGGCTTCAAGGTAATCATTGCCGGCGCGGGCGGCGCCGCGCATTTGCCGGGCATGGTCGCCAGTATGACGCATTTGCCGGTGCTGGGCGTGCCGGTGCAGTCGAAGGCGCTTTCGGGGCAGGATAGCTTGCTGTCCATCGTCCAGATGCCCGCCGGCATTCCGGTCGGCACCCTGGCGATCGGCGAGGCGGGAGCGACCAATGCCGGGCTGCTCGCCGCCGCGATTCTGGCGACCAATGATCCGGCGCTGACCGAGCGGCTGAAAGCCTACCGCGCCGCGCAGAGCGCAGGCGTTGCGGAAAGGCCCAGCTAGCCAAGTGATTTCACCGGGCGAAACCATCGGCATCCTCGGCGGCGGCCAGCTTGGCCGGATGCTCGCTGTGTCCGCCGCGCAGCTGGGCTATCGGGTGCATATCTATGCCCCGGAGGCGGACAGCATTGCCGCCGAAGTCAGCGCCGAATTCACAAATGCCGCCTGGGACGACCGCGAGGCCATGGCGCGCTTCGCCAATGACTGTGCGGTGATCACTTATGAATTCGAGAATGTGCCGGTGGTCCCGCTCGCCGCGCTCGCGCCGGCTGTGGTCTTGCCGCATCCCCGCGCGCTGGAGACGGCGCAGGACCGGCTGGCCGAAAAGCACTTCGTCAGCCAACTGGGCGGCACGCCCGCGCCATTCGCCCCGGTGGAGAGCGACGCCGATCTTGCCGCCGCAATCCGGCAGATCGGCGCGCCCGGCATCCTCAAGACCCGGCGCGATGGCTATGACGGCAAGGGCCAGTGGCGCATCCAGACGCTGGACGATGCTGCTTCGCTCGACCTGCCGACCACGCCGCTGATCTATGAGGGTTTCGTGCGCTTTTTCGCTGAATTCTCCGTCATTCTGTGCCGGGGCATGGATGGCGACATTTGCTACTGGGACAGCGCGGAAAACGTGCACGAACATGGCATCCTGGCGCGATCAAGCGTGCCCGCCGATGCGCGCGTGCTTGAGCAGGTGCCTCCGGCCCGCACGCTTGCGTCGCGGATAGCCGAGGCGCTGGACTATGTCGGGGTGCTGACGATCGAATGCTTCGCCACCGAAAATGGCCCGGTGTTCAACGAGATGGCCCCGCGCGTGCACAATTCCGGGCACTGGAGCATTGAAGGCGCCCTCACTAGCCAGTTCGAAAACCATGTCCGCGCGATCTGCGGCCTGCCGCTGGGTGATACCCGGCTTGCCGTTCCGGCGGTCGAAATGCGCAACCTAATCGGCGAAGAAGCCAATGACTGGGCCGCGATCCTGGCTGATCCGGCGAACCATCTCCATCTCTATGGCAAGGGCGAAGCGCGCCCGGGGCGCAAGATGGGCCATGTGACCCGCCTGGTTCTCGCATGAGCCGCCCATGAGCCGCCCATGAGCCGCGAGGTGTTCCTGATTGCCGCCATGGCCGAAGGTCGCGTGATCGGCGCAGATGGCGCGATGCCCTGGCATATTCCCGCCGACTTGCGCCGCTTCAAGTCGCTGACCATGGGCCTGCCGATGGTGATGGGACGCAAGACCTTCGATTCACTCCCCGGCGTGCTCCCCGGGCGGCGGCACATCGTGATCACCCGCGATCCGACCTGGACGGCAGAAGGAGTGGAAGTGGCGACAAGTTTTGAGGCCGCGCTTGCCCGCGCCAATTCAGCCCACATCGCCGTGATCGGCGGGGGAGAGATCTATGCGCTTGCCCTGCCGCATGCCGTGCGGATCGAGCTGACCGAAATTCACGCCGACTATCCCGGCGATGCCTTCATGCCGCTGTTCGGAGAAGGTTGGCGCGAGACATTTCGCGAGGAACATGCCGCGCAGGATGGCCGACCGGCCTTTGCATTCACCACGCTGAAGCGCGAGGCGGCGTCCGCGCCATGATCCGCCTCGACCACCGCCAGCCTATCCCTGAGGCTTTGCGCGGCGCAATTCTGGCGCTGGGCAATTTCGATGGCTTTCATCGCGGCCATCAGGCGGTGGTCGGTGAGGCGCTGGCATGGGCGCGGGCGAAAGGCTGCCCCTGCATTATCGCCACGTTCGATCCGCACCCTATGCGCCATTTCAAGCCCGATGCCGCGCCTTTCCGCTTGACCACGCTTGATCAGCGACAGGAACTGTTCGCTGCGGCCGGCGCAGACGCGATGCTGGTGTTCCATTTTGACGGCGCCATGGCAGGCCAGCCGGCAGAAGACTGGGCCGATGGCATGATCAGCCGACATATCGGCGCGGTCGGCATCGTCACCGGTGAAGATTTCACATTCGGCAAGGGCCGCGGCGGCAATCCGGCGCTGCTGCGCCAGCGCGGTGTCGAAACCCGCGCTGTGCCCGCAGTCCATGACGGCCAGGGCGTGATCTCTTCGAGCCGCATCCGCGAGGCTTTGCGCGCAGGCGACTGTGCCGAGGCGACCCGCCTGCTCACCCGCCCATTTGCCATTCGCGGCACGGTCCAGCACGGCGACAAGGTGGGGCGAACCATTGGCTTTCCCACCGCCAACCTCGATCTCGGCAGCTATTTGCGCCCGCATTATGGCATCTATGCCGTGACTGGCACTCTGCCAGACGGGCGCATGCTGCAAGGCGCGGCCAACATCGGTGTCCGGCCGACATTCGATCCGCCCAAGGAACTGCTCGAACCCTATTTCTTCGACTTTTCCGGCGATCTTTATGGGCAGGAAATCGAAGTTGCTTTCCACCATTTCCTGCGCGGCGAGGCGAAGTTTGATTCGCTGGAAGCATTGACCGCGCAGATGGAGCGGGATTGCGAGGCGGCGAAGGTGCTGCTTGGGGCAGTCTCAGGTTAGTTAGGTTCACGCCGAGACCGCGGAGGAAGAAGAGAGGCGCAGAGGGACAGTGCCGGGCCGGCGGCCCCTCCAATTCTTTATCTCTGCGACCTTTGCGCGAACCAAAAATTGCACAACCCCTCCCCCGACGCTAAGGCCCGCGCGATATGACTGAACCGCGCGACTACCGAGACACCGTCTTCCTGCCGAAGACCGATTTTCCCATGAAGGCCGGCTTGCCGCAAAAGGAGCCGGGCATTCTCGCGCGCTGGCAGGCTGAAGACATTTACCGGCAGCTACGTGATGCCCGCGCCGGCCGCGAAAAGTTCATCCTCCATGATGGCCCGCCCTATGCCAATGGCGACATGCACATCGGCCACGCGCTCAACCATATCCTGAAAGACATGGTGGTGCGCACGCAGTCATTGCTCGGCAAGGACGCGCCCTATGTGCCCGGCTGGGACTGCCACGGCCTGCCGATCGAATGGAAGGTCGAGGAGCAATACCGCAAGAAGAAGCTCGACAAGGATCAGGTCGATCCCGTCGAATTCCGCGCCGAATGTCGCGCCTATGCGCAAGGCTGGGTGGATAAACAGCGCGAGCAGCTGAAGCGGCTGGGCGTGAATGCCGATTGGGACAACCCCTACCTCACGATGGATTTTGCGGCGGAAGCGACGATTGTTGCCGAGCTGATGAAATTTGCCGAGTCCGGTCAGCTCTATCGCGGTGCCAAACCGGTGATGTGGTCGCCGGTCGAAAAGACCGCGCTGGCCGAGGCCGAGGTCGAGTATGAGGATATTGTCTCGACGCAAGTGGATGTGGCGTTTGAGATAGTTGAAAGCCCACAGCCCAGTCTCGTAGGTGTCCCTGCCGTAATTTGGACGACCACGCCTTGGACCATCCCGGTCAATCAAGCTTTGGCCTATGGATCAGAGGTAGAGTATATCCACCTCAACATTGTCGGACATCCAAGCGGCCTAAGCGCTGCATTGATTGCCACCGAACTCTATGATGCATTTGCTAAGCGAATTGGCCTGCCCGCGATCTGCTCCGGCCCGAATGAGGCTGGAGTGTCGGTGGAATATGACGGAGTCTACAAAGGCGCTGACCTCGCCGGAACCATCGCCCGCCACCCGATGCACGCGCTCGGCGGCTTCTTCGCCAAGCCCCGCCCCTTCCTCGATGGCTCGGACTTCGTCACCACCGAGACCGGCACCGGCCTCGTCCATATGGCCCCCGACCACGGCGAGGACGACTTTGCGCTGTGCAAGTCGGTCGGCATCGAGCCGGTCTTCGCGGTGGAAGGCGACGGCAAGTATCGCGCCGACTGGCTGTGGCTCGGCGGGCTTGGCTCGGTCATCAACCCCAAGTTCAACGCACCCGATGGGCCGATCTGTGAGGCTCTGCGCGAGGCGGGCGGATTGCTCGCTGCCTCGGCGGATTACAAGCACAGCTACCCCCACTCATGGCGGAGCAAGGCCAAGGTGATCTATCGCTGCACG
>CAXNKI010000075.1:0-6502 GCA_964202645.1 Alphaproteobacteria bacterium
TCGCGCTGGGCGGCGGCTTCGAGATCGCGCTGGCCTGCGATCTGATCGTCGCGAGCGAGAGCGCGGTGTTCGGCTTGCCCGAGCCCAAAGTGGGCCTGTTTGCGATTGGCGGCGGGGTGCACCGACTGGTGCGCCAGGCCGGGCTCAAACGCGCGATGGGGCCGCTGCTCACCGGGCGCAACATTTCGGCGCGCGAAGGGCTCGACATGGGCTTCGTCAGCGAGCTTGCGCCGGGCGATGTCATGGCGGCAGCCCATGCACTGGCAGGCCAGATCATCGACTGCGCGCCGCTAGCGGTGCAATTGACCAAGGCTCTGGCGATGTGGGGGCTGGATCAGCCGAGCCTTGCGGAAGCCATTGCCGGGCAGAACGGCCACCCGTCGTTTGCAGTATGGATGGCGGCCGAAGACACCGCCGAGGGGCCCAAAGCCTTTGCCGAAAAGCGCAAGCCCGCGTGGAAGGGACGGTAAGCTAGACCGGCCCCTTGCCGCCCAGCTTGCGGTGGTCCCAGCTGATCGTCTTGTCGGCGTGGACCACGACGACGATTCGCTTTTCCGCCATTTTCGCCGCAGTCGCAGCCAGTTGCTCAGGCGTCTGCCCCGGAAAATGGTGATCAACCAGCACCTGCATCAATTCCTGCAGCCGCGCTCCCTCTTCGACCAGTTCGGCCCGGCCCTGGATCGAAACTCCCCGCAATTGGGCATATTCAGTGCCCGCCTCGCACAGCACCGCGATGCGCGGGTCGCGGCGCAGGTTCACCACCTTCTGGCTCTTGCCATAGGTTTCGAACAGCACATCGCCCTCGTGCACTGTGTACCACAAAGTGGTGAGATGCGGCTCTCCCTTGGGCCCCAGAGTCGAGACTTGCAGGCTCTTGCACTCGGCATAGAGCGCGGCGATCTCAGCCTCGTTCAACCGGATTGCGTCACGCGATTTTGCCATCAGGTAATTGCTTTCAGATAATCGAGCCGGCCTTCGCGCGCTTCGGTGCGCATCGAGACAAGGTCGAGCTGGAAGACGATATCGTCGCTCGGGGTCTGCACCCGCTGATTTCCGGTCCAGAACACCACGCCACACTGGCGCTTCATTATGCGCCAGCCGCCGCCAGTGCGAACCCATGTGTCGTCATACCATCCGGTGCCATCCCACACCGGCGGATCGCCGGCAGCATGGCGAATCAGCCGCCAGGCTCCGTA
Source organism: Alphaproteobacteria bacterium (assembly GCA_964202645.1). Taxonomy (GTDB): domain Bacteria; phylum Pseudomonadota; class Alphaproteobacteria; order Sphingomonadales; family Sphingomonadaceae; genus Novosphingobium. The sequence continues at coordinate 1,197 of CAXNKI010000075.1, forward strand.
AGTGTGCGAATGGGCTTCGTCGCCATCGACGGTGACGAGGTGGTTGGTCATCACGTGCTGCGTGGCATCGAACACTTCGTGGAAACTGCCGAAATCGCGCTTGAAGCTCTCCCGGTCGGTCCAATGCGAGGTCGCGCCGTAGTCGGCATCGACATATTCGGCGAAGATGCGGTCGAACAGGTCCCAGGCCTGCGTGTCCATGGCGAAACCATAGAGATTGATCAGCTGGATGATCTCTTCGCGGTCGGCTGACATACCATGATCCTATTCGTTGGTGGCCCACGCAAACCGGGCGCTGACCGCGTTCCAATTAATGATCTGCATAAAGGCATCAACATAGGCTGCTGCTTTTGATCCATAATCCATCGCATAGGCATGCTCGAACATATCGAGCACCAACAACGGTGTGCCGCCGACCAGCGACATGGTGTGATCGTTGGCCCACTGGATGGCGAGCCGCTTGTCGCGGTGCTGGTATTGCAGGACGGCCCAGCCCGAACCGCCGCCAAGCGCCTTGCCGGTGCCGGAAAATTCCGCCTGCCAGCGCGCCATGCTGCCGAAATCACGTTCTATCATCGCGGCGAGGCCCACGCTTGCGGCGCCGGATGAGCCCAGGTTGGCAAAATAAAGCTCGTGAAGCATCATCGAATTGGTGGCGATCAGTTCTTCGCGCTTGAGGCCGTTGAACTGAAACCCTGGCGCGGTGGCCGGATCGAGCGCTGCCAGTTGTCCATTGATTGCCGCGATCCGCTTCACTGCGCTGGTATAATTGTTGGCGTGGTGGCTGGTCAGCAGCTTTTCGGAAAGGCCCGGCATGGCTTTTGGATCGAACGGCAATGGCACGGGCTCGGGCGCATAAACCCGGCGCGCAGGAGCCCCGCTTTGAGCCATGGCAGGTGCGGCCACCGCACTGCCGGCGGCAAGAAGCATGCCTCCGGCCAGCAGGCCACGGCGATCCACTGGCAGCTCGTGCATGGTCATTCTCCTGTTCAAACCGGCAGCGAAACCTCCGCCGTGCCTTTCAGGATAACATCTCCGGTCTGCGTCGTCATCGTGATCTGTACGCGGACCACCGGAACGCCCCATTCGCTCTGGTCGATCTTCTCGATAACCGTACCGTCGACATAAGTAACGTCACCCTCGAAGGCGGGGCTGCGGAACTGGGTCTTGGAATGCCAAATATAGCCCTGGTGCCCGGCCCAATAGGCCACGGTGTCCATATGCCAGGCGTTCATCGAGGAACCATAGCCATAGACGCCGCCCATGCCGACGTTCTCGGCCTTTTCTGCGTTGATGTGGCCGGAGCTTGGCCCGTGGAACAGCCCGTCGGCGTGGCGCGGGTCGATCTTCTGGGCTTCGTAATCATAGGCCATGTCGTTGGCGAAGCCGGCGTCTTCCTTGGCGGGATCATAGATGCCTTCGGGCGCGTTCCAGTGGTAGGAACCCCAGATATTCTGCCGGTGCGCGCGGCATTCGAGCGCGAAAGTCACCCGGCTGTGCGGGCCAATCGGGCGGCGCGGCAGGGTGTCGCCGACTTTCACATCGCCATAGCGCGGCGAGATCCCATCGCGGTTCGAGCGGATCCAATCCAGCCGCAAGCGGGCGATCTCTTCCAGCTCGGCCCGGGTCCACAGCTTGGGCTCGCGACTTTCCTTGCCATAGACCCCGCGTTTGTTGGCTTCCTCGATCAGATAGCGGATCGAGGTCGCGCGCTCCTTGGCGATCAGCGCACCGTGCTGGTTGCGGTGGACGGTGTCGCCATTGGCGAACATCGTCGGCCCGGCAAAGGCAGTCTCCGTGATCTTGTAACCGGCGAATGTGCGATCCTGTTTCAGGTGATCGCCCGGGCGAATATGATTGCCATAGAACCACCACTCCTCGCCCGCGAAAATCAGGTGGCTGCCGGGGATCTTGCCGACGCAGCTGGGGTGGCAGCCGTGGCCATAGTCCATCGCCACGGTGAAGCTCTGCGGAGCGATAATTCCGCCAAACTCGGAGCCCCGCGCAAATTGTTCGTTCCAGTGCAGCGGATTGGCATAGTCCATTGCCTGGACCCAGCGGCGGATATCCGTCGCGCTGCACGGATCCCAAAGCTCCGCGAAAATCACCGGCTTGCCGACCCATTTGTCGACGTCACTGGTATCGAAGGCCATGTTGGGCTTGTTCATCGTATCCACTCCACTGTCTGCCGGATCGCTTTCAACCCGGAGGAACTGGACTCGCAAGCCCGTGCGTAGCACTATCGCCCGCACGATAGAGGAGTGGACCATGGCAAGCGTGGCGAAATTGCGGACAATGGGCGAGGAGGAACGCAAGGCGCGGGTGGAACTGGCGGCTGCCTTCCGCCTCGCAGCACATTTCGGCTGGGACGATACTCTCGCCACCCACATGTCGGCGCGACTGCCCGATGGTACTTTCCTGATGAACCCTTTCGGGCTGATGTTCGACGAGATCACCGCCTCGCAACTGATGCGGATGGATCTGGACGGAAATGTGCTCGAAATCCCCGAGGGCATGATGCTCAACCCGGCAGGCTTCGGGGTGCACAGCGCGGTGCTGATCGGCCGGCCCGACATGAATGCAGCGATGCATTTCCACAGCCGCGACGGCGTGGCGGTCTCGGCACTGAAGGAAGGCTTGCTGCCCCTGAGCCAGAATGCGCTCATGGTCTGCATGGATGTGGGCTATCACGAGTTCGAAGGCGTAGTCGATGCGGCGCGCGAACGCGAATCGCTAGGCCGCGATTTGGGCAGCAAACACATGCTGATCCTGCGCAACCACGGCACACTGAGTTGCGGCCGTTCTATCGCCTCGGCATTCCTGCGCATCTACCATCTCGAATGGGCCTGCACCGCGCAGGTTCGCACCTTGTCGATGGGGCGTGAATTGATCCTCCCCGAAAGCGAAGTGATCGGCGGAATGATGACCGCGCAGAACCCGGGCTGGGTCGATGGCTATGCCGAGAACCTGTTCTGGCCGGCGATGCTGCGCAAAGCCGAGCGCGATTGTCCCGGGTTTGACGACTTGTAAATCCGGCCTACCACCCGTTCCAATGCGTAATCGTCTCCGGCCCCGGCCGCTCGGCGCGCTTGAAATCGGTTCCGACTGTATAGGCCACGGGAAGCATTGCCACTTGCTGGATGTTGTCAGGCAGACCCAGAATTTCGGCCGCGCGTGCCGCCTGAAGCAGGTGCAGCGTGGTCAGCGTCGAGCCAAGCCCGCGGCTGCGCAAGGCCAGCTGGAAGCTCCACACCGCCGGATAGATTGAGGCATACTGGCTGGCGATCATCGCGCTCGGTGTCCCTTCGGGGAAAGCGCCTTCGATGCAGGGGATCGCAATACAGGGCACTTTCCCCATGTTTTCCGCGAGCCACAAGGCCGAACTCATCACCCGGCCCTGCTGGCCCTCGCCCTTGGTCATTTGCACGCCCGCCGCGAGATAGGCCGCCCCCGCATCCTTGTAGATTTCGCCAAGCGCGGCGCGCTTGTCGGCATCGTCGACGACGACCCAGCGCCAGCCCTGGCTGTTGCTGCCGGTCGGCGCCTGCATCGACAGCACGATGCACTCCATCACCACTTCGCGCGGCACCGGTTTGTCGAGATCGAGCCGCTTGCGCACCGCCCGCGTAGTCGACAGCAGCCCGTCGGTCATTTCCAGATCGAATTCCATTTCCCTCACCTTCGCGTTCGCCCCGGCGATCTTAGCGCGCAAGCCCGCTTGCGCCAGCCAAAAGGCACAGGCATGAGAGCAGGAGACACAAAGTCAGGGAGAGAAGACCGTGGACCTAGAAATTGCCATCCTCTGTGCCAAAGGCGGCGACTCCAAGGGTCTGCTCAAGGCGATGGCCGAACAGGGCGGCACTGAAGGCCTGCTGTCCTGCCCTGGTTGCAACAAAGTGACCCTGCTGCCGGGCATCGAAAACCCCGGGAATGTGTTGTTCATGATCGAATGGGATTCGGTCGACGCCCACAATGCCGCCAAGGCAACCCCGGGCTTCGCCAAATTCGTCGAAGTCGCCGGGCCGTTCTTCGGCGAAGGCGGCTCAATGCAGCATTTCAAGCTCGATTGATTCGCGCTAGGCGCATTTTCAGATTCTGATTCGCAGCTTATTTGGAGATACCCATGAAAATCGACAACACCCTTGCAGCCGTCGTCACGGGCGGGGCATCCGGCCTCGGCCGCGCTTCTGCTCAGGCCCTTGCCGCCGCCGGCGTCAAGGTCGCCATCTTCGATATCAGCGAAGAAGCTGGCGAGGCCCTCGCCAAGGAACTGGGCGGCATCTTTTGCAATGTCGACATCATGAGCGAAGAAAGCTGCGAGGCAGGCTTTGCCAAGGCGCGCGCCGCGCACGGCCAGGAACGCATTGTCGTCCACTGCGCAGTGGTCGCCGGCGGCGGCAAGACGGTTGGCTATGACAAGACCACTGGCGGCTTCAAGCGCGCGCCGACTGCAGGCATCGAGAAAGCCGCGCAAGGCATTTTCGTCGCCTCTTACCGCATCGCCTCGATGGCAGCACTTGGCATGGCGGGCGCTGAACCGCTCAACGATGATGGCGAGCGCGGCTGCATCATCCTCACTTCGTCGGCCGCATCGCAAGACGGCCAGATCGGCCAGGTTGCCTATGGCGGCGGCAAGGGTGCGGTCAATTCAATGGTCCTGCCGATGGCACGCGACCTGATGGACCTCGGCATCCGGGTGAACGCGATTCTGCCAGGCACATTCGCCACACCGCCGATGCTCGGCGTGAAAGAACATGCTCCCGCCGTATTCGCCGGCCTCGAAGCCTCGGTGCCCTTCCCCAAGCGCCTCGGAAAGCCGGAGGAATTCGGCAGCCTGGTGATGGAACTGGCCCGCAACACCTATTTCAACGGCCAGCTGATCCGCCTCGACGGCGCGATCCGCATGCCGCCGAGGTAAGCCAGAATCCTAGGGCCGCGTTGCCGCGCGGCCCTCAAAAATCGGCTGTGACTGTCAGGTTGAAGCGCCGGCGTTCTTCTATCAGCAGCGTGTTCGCCGCGACGACTTTCCATGTCGCAGTGTCAGTCACGTTCCACAGCAGCGCGCGAAAGCTCATCGGCACTTTGCCCAGCTTGAACGACTGGCGCAGGCCAAGATCGAGCGTGGTGTAGCCGGGCACCATCAACTGCTTGCCGCCAAGGCTCGCCAGCGGGCCGGCGCTGAGCGCGCGGGCGCCGGTGTGGCTGATTGTCGCGGTCGGGGTCAGCCCACCGAAGATGTCAGTGCGATAGTTGAGATCGACCCGCGCATAAAGCGAAGGCATGCCCGCAGGCCGCTCGCCCACGCC
>CAXNKI010000076.1:0-6439 GCA_964202645.1 Alphaproteobacteria bacterium
TCGGCGTGCGGACGATCTCGGCCGTGGTCATGGTGACCGTGACCGGCGCGGCGCTTTGGCTGGGCGGCTGGGCCTGGCTGGCATTCGTCGGACTGGTCGCGTTCGGCGCGTTTTTCGAGTGGCAAAAGCTGGCTCAACAGATCAGCGCGACGACCTTGGGACGGGTGCTGTGGTCGCTAGGCGGCATTGTCTATTTCGGACTGGCAGCGGCGACCTTGCTATTCCTGCGCAATGCGCCGGATATGGGCATGTTGGGCGTGCTGCTGGTCGTGCTTCCGGTGATCGCCACGGATATCGGCGCCTATTTCGCCGGGCGGGCGATTGGTGGTCCGAAAATCGCGCCGAGCATCAGCCCATCGAAGACCTGGGCGGGTCTGGTGGGCGGGATGATTGCGGCTGGCGCAGTTCTGGTCTTGGCGGCGCGGCTTCCAGGCGATAGCACTGCCACAGTGAACTACCTTCCGGTCATTTTTGCTGCCGGCGCGGTCATGGCGTTGATCGCTCAGGCCGGCGATTTCTTTGAAAGCTGGATGAAGCGCCGCGCCGGGGTCAAGGATTCGGGGAGTCTGATCCCGGGACACGGCGGGCTGTTTGATCGCGTCGATGGCCTGATTGCTGTGCTGTTTGCCATCGGAATGGCTGTGCTGTTGCTTGCCGGTTCGACTCTGGCCGGCGGCGGCTCCCTGCTGCCAAGTCCCGCATGACCCAGCGCACAATCTCCATCCTTGGCGCAACTGGCTCGGTCGGCGCTTCCACGCTCGACCTGATCCGGCGCGACAAGGACAAGTGGCGCGTGGTTGCATTGACGGCCAATTCCAACGTTGCCGACCTCGCCAGCCTCGCCCGCGAATTTTCTGCAGAGATTGCCGTGGTGGCGGACGAAAGCCAGCTTCCCGCGCTGCGCGAGGCGCTGGCCGGTACCAATATCCACACCGCCGGCGGCGCATCGGCGCTCACTGAGGCCGCATCGCGCCCTGCCGACATGACCATCGCCGCTATCGTCGGCTGCGCAGGCCTGGCCCCGGTCATGGCGGCAGTCGAGCAGGGCGGCACGATTGGTCTTGCCAACAAGGAAGCGCTGGTTTCGGCCGGCGATGTGCTGACCGCCGCGGTTGCCCGGCACGGCGCGACGCTGCTGCCGGTGGACTCCGAGCACAACGCGATCTTCCAGTGCCTGGCAGGCAATGACCTGAGCCATGTCCGCTGGATCACGCTGACGGCCAGCGGCGGGCCGTTCCGCGACTGGAGCATGGAGCAGCTCGAGCACGCCACGCCGGTGCAGGCAGTCAAGCATCCCAACTGGGATATGGGCGCGAAGATCAGTGTCGACAGTGCGACCATGTTCAACAAGGGGCTGGAGTTGATCGAGGCCTGGCACTTGTTCCCGGTGGGCCTCGACAAGCTGCGGATCATCGTCCACCCGCAGAGCATCGTCCATTCGATGGTCGAATACCGCGACGGCTCGACGCTGGCGCAGCTCGGTCCGTCGGACATGCGCGTGCCCATCGCCTCGACGCTGGCCTGGCCTGCGCGGATGAATACGCCATGTGAGCCGCTCGACCTTGCCCAGATCGGCGAGCTGACCTTCCGCGCGCCCGACGAAGAACGCTTTCCCGCAACGCGCCTTGCCCGCGAAGCAGCAGAAGCGGGCGGAGCTGCCCCCGCCGTGCTCAATGCGGCGAACGAGGTTGCGGTCGCTGCCTTTCTCGCCGGTCAGATTTAATTCACCCGCATCGCGCATAATGTGGCAGATGTGCTGGCCAGCTATGCCCCGGCGTGCCCTGTTTCGCTCGCCGATGTTATCGCAGTGGATGCCGAGGCGCGCCAGCGCGCTCGTGCACTAATGGAACTGGTCTGATATGCTGGAATCCCCTTCGTTGCTGATGACCCTTGCGGCCTTCCTGCTGTTGCTGGGGCCGCTGGTGGTGGTGCACGAACTCGGCCACTATCTGGTGGGGCGGCTGTTTGGTGTGAAGGCCGATGCGTTCGCAGTGGGTTTCGGCAAGGAGCTCGCCGGCTGGACCGACAGGCGCGGCACCCGCTGGAAGCTGTGCGCCTGGCCGCTGGGCGGCTATGTGCAGTTTGCGGGCGACATGAACGCCGCCTCGCTACCCGATCCGGCTGCCGATGCGCTGCCGGCGGAAGAGCGCGCGCAGCTGTTCCAGTTCAAGCCCTTGTGGCAGCGCAGCCTCATCGTGGCGGCAGGGCCAGTGACCAACCTCTTGTTGGCCGTCGCGATTTTTGCCGCGTTCAACTTCGCCTTCGGCAAAGTTGTCGCCTCGGCGGAAATCGCCCGGTTCGGGGAGAATTCGCCGGCGCAGGCAGCAGGCATGAAACTGGGCGACCGGATCGTTGCGATCGACGAGCGGAAAGTAGCAAGTTTCACCGATATTCCCGAGCTGGTCGCCCCTTATCCGGGCAGGACGATGACCGTGGTGGCGGAACGTGGCGGCGAGCAAATGACTTTCCGCGTCCGCATTTCGAATGAGCTTGAGCGCGACAAGTTTGGCAATGAAGGCCGGGTCGGCCGGCTCGGCATCGGGGCTGGCAAAGTCAGCATCGCGCCGGTCGGGGCCGGCGAATCCGTCACGCTCGCCTGGAGCCAGACCATCGGCATCATGCGCACGATGGTGGCGGGCCTTGCCCAGATTATCACTGGTGAACGCTCGGTGAAGGAGCTTGGCGGGCCGATCAAGATCGCCAAATATTCGGGGGAACAGCTCAGCCTTGGCTGGCTTTCCTTCGCCTCTTTTGCCGCAATGATTTCAATTAACTTGGCATTCATCAACCTCCTGCCAATTCCAGCCCTCGACGGCGGGCACCTGGTTTTCTACGCGGCCGAAGCGGTCCGCCGGAAGCCGTTGGGCGCGCGCAGTCAGGAATGGGCGTTCCGCACGGGTATGGCATTGGTTCTGGCTCTCATGGTTTTCGTCACGTTCAATGATATCGTCTCGCTGCCGATTTTCGGGGGCTAGGCGAGCGTCTGGCCGGTGGAGAAGTAGGATAGATAGTTGCGCGCAGACTGCACTATCGCTTGATTGGCTGGACGCCATCGGGCAGAGCGCAGCGGCTGGGCGAGGCTTGGGGGCCATTTTCGTTCAAGCAGGGGAATCGGACCGATATCGCGCTTGCGGTGGCCGACCGAAGTTTACAGGATTTGCTTGGCGATGACGGGAATGCAAATGGTTCTGAGCACACGAATGCGCCGCAATCGCCTTGTTGCGGCGGTGATGCTGGGAACCTCGTTCCTCACCGCGCCGACTCTGGCGCTGGCTCAGGGAGCCGCCCCTTCGGCTGCCGCTGCCACCGCTCCCGCTCCCGCAGAAGTTGCCGCTCCCGCGCCTGCGCCTGACAATATCCAGTCGATCACTGTGGTCGGAATGCAGCGGCTCGAGCCCGACACGATCCGCTCTTACATCCGCCTGCGCTATGGCCAGCCCTACAGCCAGGTCGCAGCCGATCAGGCGCTGAAGGATCTCTACGCCACCGAGCTGTTTTCCGATGTCCAGATCCGCAACGAAGCGGGCAATGTGGTTATCGAGGTCAAGGAAAACCCGGTGATCAACCGCATCGTGCTGGAAGGCAACAAGCGGCTGAAGGAGGACAAGATCCTCCCCGAAATCAAGCTGGCGCCGCGTCAGATTTTCACCCGCTCCAAGGTTCGCGCCGATGTGTCGCGCATCATTGAGCTCTACAAGCGCCAGGGACGCTTCGCTGCCTCGGTCGAGCCCAAGATGGTCATGCTCGAGCAGAACCGGGTCGATATCGTCTTTGAAGTCACCGAAGGGCCCAAGAGCAAGGTCCGCCAGATCAACATCATCGGCAACGAGGAATTCTCGGCCAAGAAGCTGCGCGGCCAGATGGTCACCAAGCAGGCGAGCTTCACCAAGATGTTCAGCTCGGGCACCAGCTATGACCCCGATCGCATGGCCTTCGACCAGCAGAAGCTGCGCCAGTTCTATCTGACCGAAGGCTATGCCGATTTCCGGGTCGTCTCAGCCGTTGCCGAGCTGACCCCGGACAAGAAGGACTTCATCATCACTTACGTGGTGGAGGAAGGAAAGCGCTACAAGTTCGGCGAGGTCACGGTCGAAAGCCAGCTGCGCGATTTCGACGGTGAAGTCGTCGCCAAGCAACTGCCGATGAAGGCAGGCGACTGGTATAATGCCAAGACGGTGGAAGACACCATCGAGCGGCTCAACCAGACCGCCGGCACCTTTGGCTATGCCTTCGCCGACGTGCGCCCCGACTACAAGCGCAACAAGGACGATCTGACCATGGGGGTCAATTTCGTCATTGCCGAAGCGCCGCGCGTTTATGTCGAGCGGATCGACGTCAACGGCAATACACTGACCCAGGACAAAGTGATCCGCCGCGAATTCCGCATTGCCGAAGGCGACGCGTTCAACTCGCTGCAGGTCAAGCGGTCGAGCAACCGCATCAAGTCGCTCGGATACTTCCAGGAGAAGTTCGAAGTCGAGCAGAAGCCCGGCTCCGCGCCCGATCGCATCGTGCTGGAGGCCAATGTCGAGGAAAAGCCGACCGGCCAGCTCCAGCTTTCCGCGGGTTTCTCGTCGATCGAGAACTTCATTTTCCAGGCTTCCGTGCAGCAGCGCAATTTCCGCGGGCGCGGGCAGACGATCGGGCTTTCGGGTTCCTATTCGAAGTATTCGAAGAGCGTCGAGGCGAGCTTCGTCGAGCCCTACCTGTTCGACCGCAACATTTCACTGGGCGTCGATCTCTACCGGCGCGACTACAACAGCTTCAGCTTCGTCGACAGCCAGCGCAACAACACCTACCAGCAGGCGACCACCGGCCTGCAGCTTCGGCTTGGCATTCCGCTGACGGAATACTTCACTGCCGTCGCCAGCTACACGCTGAACTATGACAACATCTCGCTGGGCTCGGAATACTTCTCCGACCGCCTGGTGCCAGGCACGTCGACTTGCGAGCCGCTGCTTGCAGGTCGCTATTTGTGCGAGGCGCTTGGCAAGCGGACCAGCTCGATTCTGGGCCTTTCGCTGATCCATGACACGCTGGACAACCGCTCGCGCCCAAGCCGTGGCCACCTGATCACTGTTGGCGGCGATTTCGCCGGGCTGGGTGGTTCGGTGAAGTATGGCCGCTTGCGGCTCAACGCGGCGCAGTATTTCCCCATCGGCGGCGGCTTCATCTTCTCGATTTCGGGCGAAGCCGGGCTGATCAAGTCGTTCGACAGCAGCGGCAATGAAGCTGAAGGCATCGATAATGTCCGCCTGACCGACCGGTTCTATCTTGGCGAACCGCAGATGCGCGGCTTCGACATTCGCGGCATCGGCCCGCGCGTGCTGCGCAAACCGCTGGTCGATCATGACGGCCTTCCCGAGACCCCGCTCCAGGTTATCGGTAATCGCGACAGCTGGACCGACGATGCCATCGGCGGCAAGTATTACTATCTGACGCGGGCCGAGCTTGAGATCCCGCTCGGTTCGGGTGCACGCGAGCTTGGCATCCGTCCCTCGATCTTCATGGATGCCGGCGCGGTCTGGGGCGTGCGGACGCCCAAGACGCAGGACGTGCCCGAACCGTTCCTGATCCAGAGCCGCGATGCATCTGGCGCGCTGCAGTTTGCGCAGATCGACGCGGTCGACAACAGCGCCGGCCTGTGCACGCCGACCGCGACCTCGGTGGTCACCAATGCGACCAACCCCACTCCGCCTGACCCTTGCGTCACCGGCGTGAACACCGCGTTCGGCACGACCATTCCGCCCTTCACCGAAGAATTCCTTGGCAACACCTGGAAGCCGCGCCTAGCAATCGGCGTCGGGTTCAACTGGAATTCGCCGTTCGGCCCGTTCCGCATCGATTTCGCCCATGTGCTGCTCAAGCGCGATGGCGACGACACCAAGTCATTCACATTCAACGTAGGAACCCAATTCTGATGAGCAATCTCCTCAAATCCGCCATTGTGCTGACTCTGCTTGCTGGCGCCGCGCCGATGGCCATGGCGCAGACCCGCACTGGCGCTCCTGTCGCCTCCGCCCCGGCCGTGCCCGGGCTTGGCGTTGCCAATCTGGAAGCCGTGATCGGCAACAGCGCTGCCTTCAAGGTCGCCCAGGTGCAGCGCCCCACGACCTACAAGGCGCAGTTTGACGCCGCTGAGGCGCGCCGCGCAGCGATCAGCGCGCAGCTGATGCCGATGGTCGACAAGTTCAACCGCGAGCGCCAGGCACCCACCGCCAGCACGCCCGCCGGCCAGGCTTCGCTGCAGCAACAGGCACAAACCATCCAGCGCATCCAGGAATCGGGGCAGGCCGAGCTGCAGAAGCTTCTCGAGCCGGTCGCGCTGTCGGAAGCCTATGTCCAGGAACAGATCGGCGACAAGTTGAACGCCGCGATCCAGGGCGCGATGATCAAGAAGAACATCTCGCTGGTCATCAATCCGCAGAGTGTGGTCGCT
>CAXNKI010000077.1:0-6425 GCA_964202645.1 Alphaproteobacteria bacterium
TGCTGCTGCCGTTTGCCTATAAGCGCGCGGTGGATGTGATGGGCGGCAAGGCGCTGGAAGCCGCTGAGCCTGCGCTAACTGTCGCCTTCGCTTTCGTCATGGCCTATGCGCTCGGCCGATTTGCCAGCGTGCTGTTCGACAACTTGCGCAACATCGTGTTCGAGCGTGTCGGACAGGATGCGACCCGCGCGCTGGCTGAGGATGTCTTTGCCCGGCTGCACCGGCTCTCCATGCGTTTTCACCTCGCCCGGCGGACTGGCGAAGTCACCAAAGTGATCGAGCGCGGCACCAAGAGCATTGATGTCATGCTCTATTTCATGCTGTTCAACGTCGCGCCGACCGTGCTCGAGCTGACGGCGGTTGCGATAATCTTCTACTTCCACTTCGGCTGGGGGCTGGTGCTGGCCACGGCGGTTGCGGTCATCGCCTATGCCTGGGTGACCCGGGCGATCACCGAGTGGCGCAATGCGCTGCGCTCGGAAATGAACCGGCTCGACGGGCAGGCGCTGGGCCGCGCGGTCGATTCGCTGCTCAACTACGAGACGGTGAAATATTTCGGCGCAGAGGCCCGCGAGCAGGCGCGCTATGCCCAGGCGACGCGCGCCTATGCCGATGCGGCGGTCACCTCGGAAAACAGTCTCGCCGGGCTCAACGTGGCGCAGGCGCTGGTGGTCAACCTGCTGATGGCGGGCGCGATGGGTTATACCGTCTGGGGCTGGTCGAAAGGCGACTACAGCGTCGGTGATCTGGTTTTCGTCAATACTTACCTCACCCAGCTGTTCCGTCCGCTCGACATGCTCGGCATGGTCTATCGCACCATCAGCCAGGGGCTGATCGACATGGCAGCGATGTTCAAGCTGATCGACACCGAGGTCGAAGTGGAGGACGCGCCCGGCGCACCGGCGCTAGTGATCAAGCGGCCCAGTCTGGTGTTTGACAATGTCACCTTCGGGTATGAGCGGGATCGCACGATCCTCAGCGGTCTGAGCTTCGAGGTGCCTGCCGGAAGCCAGGTTGCTGTCGTCGGCCCATCGGGCGCAGGCAAGAGCACGATCGCCCGGCTGGTGTTCCGCTTTTATGACCCATGGTCGGGCCGCATCCTGATCGACGGGCAGGATATTGCTCAGGTGACTCAGGCAAGTCTGCGCGCCCACATAGGCATCGTGCCGCAGGATTCCGTGCTGTTCAACGACACCATTGGCTACAACATTGCCTATGGCCGCGACGGGGCGGGGCTGGCCGATGTCGAGGCGGCGGCGAAGGCGGCAGCGCTGATGGACCTGATCGGGCGCCTGCCGCAAGGCTTTGAGACTGAAGTGGGCGAGCGGGGCCTTAAGTTGTCAGGCGGCGAGAAACAGCGCGTCGCCATCGCCCGCACGTTGGTCAAGAACCCGCCGATCCTGCTGCTGGACGAGGCCACTTCTGCGCTCGACACGCGCACCGAGCAAGACATTCTGGCGACGCTGCATGCGGTGGCCGAAGGGCGAACCTCGCTGAGCATTGCGCACCGGCTTTCGACGATTGCCGACGCAGATTTGATCCTGGTGCTCGATCAGGGCAAATTGGCCGAAAGCGGCACTCACGGCGAACTGCTGCGTCGCGACGGGCTCTATGCCGAAATGTGGAACCGGCAGGCGAGCGAGAGCGAAGAGACGAAAGAGGCGGCGGAATAAGACGCTAGGGCCTATTTCACCACGTCCGCCTCGCCCCACACCACTGCCTGCGCGGCTTTCATGCAGTTGCTCTCAATATCCCAATGGATGCTTGGTGAACCATAAAGCCGCCAGCCCTGCTCCAGCGCTTCGGACACGCGCTCACAAAAGGCGCGGTCATCCTTGCCGGTGAGCAGACGGTAGATCGGGCGGTCTTCAGGGGTCTGGTGCATAGGCGGACAATAGGCCCAAAGACGAGGTATGGCTACATTCCCGGAAACCGCTCGAATTCTGGCAAGCGGTGCGCCTCGGCCATCCAGCCGATGCGTTCGGCCACCTGGATATGCGCCTGCGGGGCGAAGGCGTTGGGATAGTCTAGCGTTGCCAGTTGCACGTCCACGATGCCGGGAAGCACTTCGGCGTTGCGGAACCACAGTGGCGTGCCGCACTCGCCGCAGAAGCTGCGCATCGCCTGGCTCGAGCTGTTGCGCGTTTTCGCCTCGCCGCTGGTCACCGCGAAATCGGCCTCACCGAAAGTCACACAGGCGACCATCGGCGCGCCCGAGGCCTTGCGGCAATCGCTGCAGTGGCACAGCGCCACATGCTCTGGCTTGCCGCTTACCCGATAACGCACCGCGCCGCAGTGGCACCCGCCTTCGTGTTCCATCGCGAATCTCCCTCGCCGGGGAGACTATCCCGAGTTTCGGAACATTCAAAGAACATACTTGCTGAGATCGCTGTCCTTGGCCAGCCCATCGAGCCGCACGGCAACATAGTCCTCGTCGATCGTCACAGTCTCGCCGACGCGGTCCTCTGCCTCGAAGCTCAAGTCTTCGAGCAGCTTTTCCATCACCGTCTGCAAACGCCGTGCGCCGATGTTCTCGAGGCTTTCGTTAACTTGCGCGGCGATCTGGGCGACCTTGCGGATTGCTGCAGGCGTGAAGTGCAGCGTCACTTTCTCGGTGCCGATCAGCGCGCAATATTGCTCGACCAGATTGGCTCGCGTCTCAGAAAGGATGCGGACGAAGTCTTCCTCGGTCAGCGCTTTCAGCTCGACCCGGATCGGCAGGCGGCCTTGCAATTCGGGCAGCATGTCGCTGGGCTTGGCAACATGGAACGCGCCGCTGGCAATGAACAGCACGTGGTCGGTCTTCATCGGGCCGTATTTGGTCGAGACAGTCGTACCCTCGATCAAAGGCAGCAGGTCGCGCTGCACGCCCTCGCGGCTGACCGAGCCGCCGCGCACGTCGCTGACCGCGATCTTATCGATCTCGTCGAGAAAAACGATGCCGTTGGTTTCGGCATTGGCCAGCGCCACGCGGGCAACATCGTCCTGGTCCATGCGCTTCTCGGCTTCTTCGTCGACCAGCTTGTCCCAGGCATCGGGCACCTTGAACTTGCGGCGCTTGAGATTCTGTTTGCCGAACGCTTTGCCCATCATGTCGGACAAGTTGATCATGCCGACATTACCGCCCATGCCGGGCAGCTCGAACGGCATCGCGGGCGCGTCCTCGACCTCGATTTCCACTTCGACATCGTTCATCGCGTTTTCGACGATGCGCTGGCGGAAGCTCTCGCGGGTGGCTTCGGAGGCACCGTCGCCGACCAGTGCCTTCAACAGGCGGTCCATCGCCGCCTGGCTGGCGGCCTCGCGCACAGCCTCGCGGCGGCGATCCTTTTCCAGCCGGATCGCTTCTTCGACGAGATCGCGGGCTATCTGTTCGACATCGCGGCCGACATAGCCAACCTCGGTGAACTTGGTTGCTTCGACCTTGACGAAGGGCGCTTCGGCGAGTTTGGCGAGCCGGCGCGATATTTCGGTTTTGCCGCAGCCCGTCGGCCCGATCATCAGGATGTTCTTGGGCGTGACTTCGTCGCGCAATTCCGGCGGCAGCTTCTGCCGGCGCCAGCGATTACGCAGCGCGACGGCAACTGCGCGCTTGGCGTCTGCCTGGCCGACGATATGTTCGTCGAGCGCGGCAACTATGGCCTTTGGAGTGAGGTTGTCGGTCATATCAGGATTCAATCACTTCCAGCGTGACCCGGTCATTGGTGAAGACGCAGACTTCTGCCGCGACCGCCATGGCGCGCCGCGCGATCCTTTCGGGATCGTCCTCGTAATCCACCAGCGCGCGGGCTGCGGCGAGGGCATAGTTGCCGCCCGAGCCGATCGCCGCGATCCCGCCTTCAGGCTCGAGCACATCTCCATTGCCAGTGAGGATCAGCATGACCTCGGCATCGGCGACGATCATCAGCGCTTCTAGGTTGCGCAGGTATTTGTCGGTGCGCCAGTCCTTGGCGAGCTCGACTGCCGCGCGCATCAATTGGCCGCGGTGTTGCTCCAGCTTCTTTTCAAGCCGTTCGAACAGGGTAAAGGCATCGGCGGTCGCCCCGGCGAAACCTGCGATCACCGAACCACCCTCGCCAATGCGCCGCACCTTGCGGGCATTTGGTTTCATCACCGTATTGCCCATGGATACCTGGCCGTCGCCGGCGATGACGGTCTTGCCGCCCTTCTTTACGCCGATGATGGTGGTGCCGTGCCAATGAATCAGGCCGTGGCTGGCCGCATGTTCGTTCATGCCAAGCGATATATGCTCGCCTGCGCCCCATTCAAGTCAGGCGTTCAAGTCATGTGGGCAACTCAGCTGCCGTTAGGGCCGCCGCCTGCGCCGCCACCACCGCCGCCAACGCCCGGCGCGCCGACCGAGCCGATATTGCCGAACAGGTCTTCCAGAAAGCCGCGATTCTTGCCGAGTGTCGGCGTCTTGTGGCCATCGGGATCGAGCCGCGCGATTTTTTCCGATCCGGCGCGGTCAACGCCCGCGACATTCCCGGCGGCATCGAAGCGCACGCGCAGGATCACCTGATTTTCGGTGCGGGGACGGCGGAAGGCGGACTGGCGCGTGTTCTGCGAGACATAGAACCAGGCCTGCTCGCCAAACTGGCTGATGAAAGTCGGCCGCCCCAGCGCGCGCTCGACCGATTGCCGGTTGTCGACCCCGGGCTGCACCGAATCAACCAGTGCGCTGTCAATCAGATAGCCGCGATGATCGCGGATCGATGCGCAGCCGCCCGTCAGCGCCGCAATGGCGGCGAGCGCCAGCGCCGTCCGGCCCCAACGCTGTCCAAAATGCCGCAAACGGGTGCTCTGTGGGGTGCTCATCGCGCCAGGTTCCTTAAAATTCGCCTCAAAGTCCACATTGCCAGCGAGGCCCACCGGCGTGTAACGGAGCAAGCCTTACCGCTCGTCGCCCTGCCTCGCAATCCCAATGACGAGAGCGGCATGGTGAGCAGTGCTTGAATTGGCGCTGAATGAAAGGCCAAAGCAAAGGATGCCCCGCCCCGTGAACATTCTCTCCCGCTTGTTTGGCAGCAAGGCCGATGATCGCGCGCCGGTCAGGGAACTCTGGCGGCGCGTGGTCGAGATGGCGAGGGCGCGCGAATGGTATGCCGATTGCGGGATTGCCGACACGATGCCCGGGCGTTTCGATGCGCTGGCGCTGGTGCTCGCCCTGGTCCTGTTGCGGATGGAGCGCGATGAAGCCCTGATTCCGCCTTCGGTGCTTTTGTCCGAGTTGTTCATCGAGGATATGGACGGTCAGATGCGCCAGAGCGGGGTGGGCGATCTGGTCGTCGGCAAGCGCATGGGCAAGCTGATGGGCGCGCTGGGCGGGCGCATGGCCGCGCTGCGCGAGGCGCTGGAGGCCGGGCCGCAGCGCGAAGCGGCATTCATTGAAGTGGCGACACGGAATGCGACGCTGCTGCCCCATGGTGATCCGGCGAAAGTCGCCGTGCGGTTGGACGCTCTGGCCCGCGGCCTTGATGAGCTGAGCGCCGAGGATCTGCTCGCTGGGCGCATCGCGCTGTGACTGCGCCTGAATTCTCGCGGCTGTTTGATGTGCGCCAGCTGGAAGGCAAGAGCCTCAAGCTGGAGCCGACTGCGCAGGAGCGCGCCGCGCTGGCGCAGCGCTTCGGTCTCGTGCGGATCGACCGGATGATAGCTGTGCTCACGCTCGCCCGCTCGGGGCTGGTGGTCGAGGCGAACGGGACGCTGGAAGCAGCAATTGTCCAGAGTTGCGCGGTCTCGGGCGAAGACCTGGCCGTCACCATCGCCGAGCCGCTGGCTTTCCGCTTCGTGCCACAGGCCGAGCACAATCCGGATGAAGAGCTGGAAATCGCGGTCGATGATTGCGACGATATCGAATTCACCGGCACTATGATCGATCCCGGTGAGGCAGTGGCGCAGAGTCTGGCGCTCGCCATCGACCCGTTCGCTGAAGGGCCAGGCGCTGAGGAAGCGCGCCGCCGTGCGGGAATCCTCAGTGAGAGTGCTGCGGGACCGTTCGCGGCGTTGGCTGCGCTGAAAAAGTAGACCGATTCAGAACGGAATATCGTCGTCGAGATCGTCGGCCATATCGTTCTGGCCGCCGCCCGAAGGCCTGCCACCGCCACCGCCGCCCCAATCGTTGCCGCCCGCAGGCTTGCCGCCGCCCCAGTCATTGCCGCCGCCTGAGCGCTGGCCACCACCGCCGCCTCCGCCGCTGCCGGGCGCGCCATCAAGCATGGTCAGCACGCCGCCCATGCCGCCGACTGACACTTCGGTCGAATAGCGATCATTGCCAGAGGCATCCTGCCATTTGCGGGTGCGAAGCTGGCCTTCGATATAGACCTTGCTGCCCTTGCGGAGAAAGCGTTCGGCTACGCCGACGAGGCCATCCGAATTGAGTACGACGGTGTGCCACTCGGTGCGCTCTTTCTTCTCGCCGGTAG
>CAXNKI010000078.1:0-6423 GCA_964202645.1 Alphaproteobacteria bacterium
CTTGCCGTATTTGGCATAGGTGTGGTTGCGGTAGTCCGCACCTTCATCGATGAAGCGCTTACCGAGCATGTTGACGACAATGCCAATGATGTAGCTGTGCTTCTGGAAGTTATCGAGCACGACGCGGTCGCCATAGGGCGGAGCGGAAATGTCCCACTGCACCGCATGGCATGAAGACCAGCCGCCATGCGGGCGAGCGCCGATGCGCAGTGCGGCGTTGATCCCGTCGCCGGTGTTGTGCTGCGTGCCGCGCACCCGGCACAGGTCCCAGCCTTCGCCGAGATAACGCACGCGCATTTCCGGGTTCGATTCAAAGCCCCCGCAGGCGAGCACCACGGCCTTGGCGCTCAGATCCTCATAGCCATCGGGGCCAAAGGCGCGCACGCCAGTGACCCGGCCCTTCTGGTCCTGGATCAGTTCGCGCAGGCCGGTCTCATAACGGATCGTGATGCCCATGCGGTCGCAAGCAGAGACCAGCATGTCCACCAGCCCCCAGCCGCCGCCGACCGCCTCGATGTTCACCCCGCCATAGAAATGATGCTTGCCTTCGATTTTGAAGCTCTGACGGCCGAACATCGGGATGAAGCGGATCTTGTGCGTGCGCATCCAGCGCATGACATCGCGCGACTGGCCGATCAGGATGCGGCCCAGATCCTCGTCGGCCTGGTGATCGGTGACTTTCATCAGCGTCGCCATGAATTCGTCTTCGGAGAGCGTCGGCAGGTTGCCGATCGAGCTGTATTCGCCCTCGGTCATGTCATCCAGAATGTCGGTGCGCAGATCCTCGACGCCATTGTGGCAGAAACGGAAGCCGCCCGCGGTGAAGGTGGAATTGCCACCGCGATCTTCCAGCGTGGCCTTTTCCAGCACCAGCACCTTGGCGCCCTGTTCGGCGGCGGACAGCGCAGCGCAGAGCGCGGCATTGCCCGCGCCGACGATGATGACGTCCCAGATTTCGCTTTCGGCCACTTGCTTGCTCCGTCGCTGCTCGCAATTAATGAAACTATTGAGGTGCCATTTGCACTAGATGCAGGAGTGAACGCGAGTCAACTGCCCGAAGGGGAAAAGCGCCGCGCAAACGACAAGGCAAGTCCGATGGCTGTGCCCGCCACGATAGCGATGGTCAGGTCTGCAAAGATCGTCAACACCGCAGTGAGCGCCAGCAGGGCAAGGTCGGTGCGGGGCAGTTGCATGCGCTCGCGCCAGCGATGCGGCTCGCTCATGTTCCAGGCGGTGGTCACCAGCAGCCCCGCCAGTACCGGCAGCGCCAAAGCTCCGACCAGCCCGGCGGCAAAGGCCACGGCGAGCAGGATGACCAGCGCGTGGACTATGCCCGCAACCGGGGTGCGTCCGCCCGCGTTTACATTCGTCGCGGTGCGCGCAATCGCCCCGGTAGCGGGCAGGCCGCCAAACAGCGGCGAGGCCAGATTGGCCGCTGCCTGCGCGAGCAATTCGGCGTCCGAGCGATGCGCACCGCCTATCATGTTGTCCGCGACTTTGGCCGAGAGCAGCGATTCGATCCCGGCGAGGAAGGCGATGGTGAACGCAGACGGCAGCAGCGCCACCAACAAGGCCGACGACACTTGCGGCATTGCCGGCCAGAGCAGTCCGCTCGGCAAGTCGCCATAGCGGCTGGTAACTGTTTCAATACCGGGCAGCAGCAGCGCCGCAATGACACTGCCCAACCCGACGATGACCGGCAGCGAAGGCAGCTTGGGCGCCACCTTGCGCATCACCAGCATCGCCGCGATTGTTGCGAGGCCCAGCGCCAGCGCCGGCCAGTGGACGCTAGCCTTTGCCGCCCACAACGCAGCGACCTTCGGGACGAAATCGGCGGCCAGCGGCCCGGTATCCAGGCCAGCCAGATCGCGGATCTGGCTGGCGGCGATCACCACCGCGATGCCGATCGTGAAGCCCTCGATCACCGGATCAGGGACATGGCGGATCAGCCGGCCAATTCGCAGCAAGCCGGCGGCCAGCAGAATCGCGCCGGCCATCATCGTCGCAACCAGCAGGCCATCATAGCCGTGGTGCTGGATGACGCCATAGACCACGACGATGAATGCGCCGGTAGGCCCGCCGATCTGCACCCGGCTTCCGCCAAGGGCCGAAACCAGAAAGCCGGCGACAATTGCGGTGACTGGCCCGCTCGCCGGCGGCGCACCTGAGGCAATCGCGATGGCAATGCTCAGTGGCAAAGCGACCAGCGCGACCGTGACCCCCGCGATGCTGTCGCTCAGCAGGCCGCGCAGGGTATAGCCTTTGAGCGTAGTGATCAGCTTCGGCTTCATTCGCTGGAATCGCGAAGCACCACTGCCCCCTCAAACAAGCGCCGCGCCGTCCGGTAAACTGCGCCATATTCCGCCTCGCCCGCCGCATTCAGAGCTGCATCGACCATGGTCACGCCAGATGGATGGCCGATGCGGATCGGGCCGTCCGGCGCCTTGCACAGCCGGTGCGGTAGCGAACCGCGGACGCGCGCGGCGATGGCTAGGCACACCGCGCCAGTGATCGGCGTGGCCCGGTGCGGCTGGCCCATCGACACCATGCGAACCTGGATATCGGCACTTTCGCCGCCCGCCGAGACCATCGCCACCAGCGGCACGCTGGCTGAGCCGGGGATGCCCATCAGCTCTGCCCCGGCTTCGCGGATCGCAGCCATGTGGGCAAGAAATTCAGCGTCGGCTTCGAGCTCCTGAGGGCTTTCGTTGCCGATTTTGCCCAGCGCCGAAGCCATGACGAAGACGCAGGGGTTAGCAGCGTCGACGCAGCTGGCTTCGATGCCATCTATCAAGTCCGCCGCATTCCCGGTCGGCAGCAGCTTGCCAGTCTTGGCCCCGCCGGGGGCAAGAAACTCCAGCCGGATCGGTGCGGCGGTGCCTTCGACACCGTCAATCGCCAGATCACCTGATGCCGCCAGCGCGCCAGCTTCCACTGGAAAACGCGCAACGATGATCCGCTGCGTGTTGGTGTTGTGGATGCGCACCACAGCTTCGCCATCAGGCGAGCAGGCAACCAGCCCTTCCTCAATCGCGAACGGCCCGACCGCAGCAGACATGTTGCCGCAGTTGCCCGCATAGTCCACCCGCGCTTCTTTCACCGCGCATTGCGCAAAAGTGTAGTCGACATCTGCGTCAGGGCGGCTCGGCGGTCCGATCACGCAAACCTTGTTGAGCGAGGACAGCCCGCCGCCCATGCCATCAAGGTTGCGCCCATTGCCGTCGGGCACGCCCATCGCGGCGAGGAAGATCGCGTCCCACTCGCTGCGATCGGCGGGCAAGTCTGCGGCGCGGAACACCAGTGCCCGCGACGTACCGCCGCGCATGTAGACGCAAGGGATGCGGCGCAGGGTCAAGCTTTCTGTGCCTCGATCCATTTGGTCAGCCGGCGGACGCCCTGCTCGACACTAACTTCCGGCTCCCAGCCGAGCATACGCTTCGCTTTCTCGCGGCTGAGTTTCAAGGAGGCGCTTGACGTCGCTTTCACTGCACCGGCCTCGTCGGCATAGACCGGTGCCAAGTCGCTGCCGGCAATCTCCAGCAGGATTTCGGCGATCCGCTTCACTGTCGTCTCCACGCCGGTTACGGTATTGAACACCTCTCCGGTCACATCCGACGCCATGGCCATGACATTCGCCCGCGCCACATCCGCGACGTGGATATAGTCGTGCACTTCGCTGCCATCGCCGGGCAGCACCGGGCGCTCCCCGCGCGTGATCCGGTCCCAGTTCTGGATGATGTAGAGCGCGTTGACGCCCCGGTAGTGCTGCCGCTCGCCATAAACCGTCGCATAGCGCAGCGCGATCGCGTCCACGCCGTGCTTCTGACTATAGAGTCTGCACAGTGCCTCGCCGATCAGTTTGGTGCAGGAATAGAGCATCGAGCCGGGCTGGTACCCGGCCAGATTGGCGGGTGCACTTTCATCGATCAGTTTATCGCCTTCCGGCTCGCCATAGGCAGCGATCGAGGACGAAAAGACCACTTTTTTCACCCCGGCATAACGCGCCGCCTCAAACGTGTTCACCTGCCCCTCGACATTGACCGCAAGGCCCAATGGCGGGTTCTGGCTGAGCGGCAGTGTGAGGAAGCCGGCGATGGCGAAGACCCCGCTCGCGCCTTTGAATGCGTCATAGAGCTCGTTCACGCGCAGGATATCGCCTTTAAGCAAAGTGACCCGAGCGTCGCCAACCAGATGGGCGACAGTCTCAGGCGTGCCCAGCGAGAAATTGTCGAGCAGCACGACCTCGCCCGCGCCTTGGGCCAGCAGCGCATCGGCGACATGGCTGCCAATAAGGCTCGCCCCTCCGGTGATGACGAACTTTCCGCCTGCGATCTTCATCTTTTCACCCTCGCCCCGCCTTCCCCACTGCTCTATGCTTCCGCCAGACAAAGGTCAAAAACAGGAGAGGATATGCGCAAGTTCACTGTCGAGGAGATGCTCCTCGCCTACCAGCTCGAGCAGATGCTCTATGATTACATTGAGGAGCTGGACATTGGTGGCAGCCAGAATGTCGGCCGGTTCTATACCGAGGATGGCGCTTTCGTTACCCCTGGCGGCTCGTTCGTCGGCCCCGCCGCGATCCAGGCCTTCTATGACAAGCGCAACGAGAACGTCGCGAAATTCCAGAAGGACGGCCAGCGCACCGGGCGCCACACCTTCCTCAACGTGCGCTGCCACATTCACGATGCTGACAATGCCACGCTCTTTTTCACCAACGTCAACTATGCCGCCGAAGGCCCAGCGCCTGCGACCGGCCTCAAGGGCCCAAGCGCGATTGCCGATTGCCACATGAAATATCGCCGCCAGAGCGATGGCAGCTGGTTGTTTACCGAATTCAAGCCGAGCCAGGCACTGCTCGGCGAGGACGATTTCATGAAGCGGATGCTATCGATGGCGAGCAAGTGACTTGACAACTTTCCACCCCAGCGCCGGCTTGCTGGCCGGCAAAACCGCGATCATCACCGGCACCGCGATGGGGCTTGGCAAGGCAATGGCGCGGGTTTTCGTGCGCGAAGGGGCGAAAGTGCTGGCGGCGGATCTCGATCCCGGCAACGCCGCTGCGCTGGCCGACATCGGCTCGGACTGCGTGCCGTTTCATGCCGACATCAGCAAGGAAGCCGATGTCATTGCGATGTTCGCCAAGGCCGTGGAACTGTTCGGCCGGGTCGATATCGTGGTCAACAACGCGGGCACCATTGCCACCGGTGGCGATACCAGCCTCAGCCTAGAAAACTATGAGACGTTCACCCAGACCAACTTTCTCGGTGCGGTATTGTGCACGCGCCTCGCAGTCGAGACGATGATCCCGCAAGGTGGTGGGTCGATCATCAATGTCAGCTCGGTCGGCTCGCTCAATACCGAAGACCGCGCACCAATTGTCTATTCTGCAGCGAAAGCCGCAGTCAATTCGCTGACCAAGGCGATTGCGGTGAAATACGGCGCGCAAGGGATCCGTGCCAATGCGCTCGCCCCCGGCTTTACCCACAGCGAAAAAACACTCGCTGCGCCGCGCGACATTATCGCACCGATGGAGCAGAAAAGCGCTCTGGGCCGCGCCGGCGATGCCGAAGAGCAAGCACAGGTAGCCGTATTCCTCGCCTCGGACCGCTCATCCTATGTCAACGGTGTGGTGCTGCCAGTCGACGGTGGCTGGTCGGCGCGGATGGCCTGAGGGTTGGCCCTGATTTTGCCAATCGCGCAAAGCGGTGTTAGGCGCAAAGCGATGGAAGCCAGGACCCTCCAGCGGCAGGACAATGCACCGACCGACGCGCGGCAGGTGCGATCACGCAAGGCGCTAAGCGCGGCGATGCTCGAACTGCTCGGCGAAGTGCCGTTTGACCAGCTCACCATCCGCGAGATCACCGCCCGCGCAGGCACCGGTTATGCCACGTTTTTCCGCCACTATCCTGACAAGGAAGCACTGCTTGGCGATATCGCCAGCCAGGAGATCGCCAGTCTGCTGGAAATGACCCTGCCATTTCTCGATACGGCCAGCAGCGCCGCGAGCACCAAGGCGCTGTGCCGCCATGTCGCCGAACACCGCAAACTGTGGTCGGCGCTGCTCACCGGCGGAGCGGCCGGCATCCTGCGCGCCGAATTCATCCAGCAAGCGCGGCTGCTGCCCCACCCTACGGCCCAGCCCAACAGCTGGCTGCCTGCCGACCTTGCGGTGGTCTATGCGACCGGGGCCACTGTTGATCTGCTCGCCTGGTGGCTGGCGCAAAAAGAAAGCCATGAGGCTGACCAGATCGCAGCAATTCTTGATCGCCTGATTATCGCCCCGGTAGTCGGGGGCCGGGCGCCACCGCTGCAAGACTGACCCACCATTCAGGCTGGCAAAAGCCGGATTTGCGTGTAATTGGCAGCCAGCCAATTCGTTTCCCAGCCGAGGATAGGAGCCCTCTATGAAGCATTTCGTTCTTG
>CAXNKI010000079.1:0-6420 GCA_964202645.1 Alphaproteobacteria bacterium
CTCCGGCGATCACGTGGCGGCGATTGAACCGGGGCATGGCATGACTCCAGTTTGCACCGTTGCGCCATCTTGATAGCGCGCCGCTGCTCGTTATGATCCCCCTGGGGTCAAAGTGGGACCAGCTGGGGAAAATGGCAAGATGACACAGACTGCGCTCGCGACAGAAGCCGAACCGACCCCCGGGGGCCACAGCGCCGACTCCGGCAAGGACCCCACCATCGCCGACCTCATGACCCCGCCGGTGGGCGTTTTTGCGCCGGAAACCACCGTGGCGCAGGCGATCGAAGAGCTGCGCGAACACGTCAAGACTGCCTTCATCACTTACCTCTACCTCACCGATCCCGCCGGGCGTCTCGTCGGGCTGGTGGTGATGCGCGAAATGCTGCTGGCAAAGCCGGAGGACACACTGGCCTCCATCATGCTCGCCGATCCGTTTGCGCTTGAAGCCGCAACCCCGCTCGACGAAGCGCTGCGCCAGGCCTTGCAGAAGCATTTCCCGGTCTATCCGGTGGTCGATGCGAAAGGGCGGCTGGCTGGGCTGGTGCGCGGCGAGACGCTGTTCGCCAACCGGGCAATCGAAATATCCGGTCAGTCCGGCGCCATGGTCGGTGTCGATCGCGAGGAACGCCTTGCCACCCCCATCGCGCGCAGCCTGAAACTGCGCCATCCGTGGCTGCAGGTGAACCTGCTCACCGCTTTCGTCGCGGCCGCTGTCGTGGGCGCATTCGAGGATACGCTGAGCCGGCTGGTGATCCTGGCGGTGTTCCTGCCGGTGATGGCCGGGCAGACTGGCAACACGGGCTGCCAGGCGCTGGCAGTGACCTTGCGCGGCATGACGCTGGGCGATCTGCGTGCTGGCGCTGCGCGCAGCCTGGTGCGCAAGGAGGCCATGCTGGGCTTTTTCAATGGCTTGCTGGTGGGCGTGACTGCCGGGATCGGCATGTTTGCCTATGCAACGATGCAGGGCGAGGCCCAGCCGTTGGTTCTTGCCGGCGTGGTGATGGTCTCGATGATGATCGCCTGTTCGGTCAGCGGCGTGGCGGGCGCGATGATTCCGCTCACCCTCAAGCGGCTGGGCGCCGATCCGGCGACGGCTTCGAGCATTTTCCTGACCACCGCCAGCGATGTCGCCAGTATGGGGATATTCCTTGGGCTGGCGACGATGCTGCTCTGAAAAAAGAGCTATTGGGGAGTGCTTGAAATTTTTGGTCTCGTCTTGGATTTGATCGCTGTGCTGGCTTCGGCCCTTGCAGCTTGGTTCTGGTATCGGGCGAGCAACCAGATAATCCACCGCGTTTCGCCGCACGAAACCTTCGACTATCACGATCTCAACCGAGTGATAGTTTCGATCAACCGAAATGGCATCCGTAATCGCCGGGCGGCGTTGGCAAGCGCGGTCGCGGCCGCTTTGCTGGCACTTTGATTTGGCATTGGCGGCCTATCTTCCCTGAAGGCTCGCAGTCAGGGCATATCCCTGTCAGCCAGTCGCAGCGCCACTTCGCTCATGAAGCGCACGGCGTCGCCTTTGGCCAGCCATTCGGCCTCGGCGGAGATTGCCCCCAGCATATCTGCCAGCGGGTCCATTTCGTTCTTGGCATAGTTGCCCAGCACATAGCCAGTGACCCGGTCCTTGTGTCCGGGATGGCCGATGCCGAGACGCACGCGGCGAAAGTCGGCGCCCAGGTGCTGGTCGATCGAGCGCAGGCCATTGTGCCCCGCCGTGCCGCCGCCCTGCTTCACCTTGACCTTGAACGGTGCAAGGTCGAGCTCATCATGGAACACGGTGAGCGCCTCGGTGCCCAGCTTGTAGAAGCGCAAGGCCTCGCCGACGCTGCGGCCGCTTTCGTTCATGAATGTCGCGGGCTTGAGCAGAAGAATCTTCTCGCCGCCGATGCGGCCTTCCTGGCTCCAGCCGAGGAATTTCTTCTGGATGGGGCCGAATCCGTGGATTTCGGCCATGGCGTCGCAGGCCATAAAGCCGACGTTGTGCCGGTTCATTGCATATTGCGGACCAGGATTGCCGAGGCCGACCCAGATTTGCATTTCATCCTCCCAATCCGAAGGATGCGGATGGTCCTCCTCCCCGAGCAAGGCCCGGGGAGGAGTGACAAATCAAGCTTCCGGCTTGGCTTCGGTATCGCCTTCTTCGCTCTTCAGCGCCGAAGGGGCAACGATCGTCGCGATGGTGAAGTCGCGGTCAGTGATCGCACTGGCCGAGCCAGCAGGCAGCGAAACGTGGCTGATGTGGATCGAATCGCCGATCTCGCGGCCAGTGACGTCGATCGCGATCTCTTCAGGGATCGATTCCGGATCGCAGACCAGTTCCAGCTCGTGACGCACGATGTTGAGCACACCGCCGCGCTTGAGGCCGGGCGATGCGGCTTCGTTGATGAAATGCACCGGCACTTCGACGTGGACCTTCGAATTGGCCGAAAGCCGCAGGAAATCGACATGCAGCGCCCGGTCATTGACTGGGTGGAATGCCACATCCTTGGGCAGGGTGCGGACTTTCTTGCCGTCCAGCTCGACCTCGACGATCGAATTGAAGAAGTGCCCGGTGCCCAGCTGGCGCGCCAGTTCCTTCGCTTCGACGTGGATCGTCAGAATTTCTTCATTGCCGCCGTAAATTACAGCGGGGACCCGGCCTTCGCGACGCAGCGCACGGGAGGCTCCCTTGCCTGCCCGCCGCGTCTCGGCCGGAAGAGTAAGCGTTTCGCTCATGACTCGACCTTCCAATACGATTGATACACTTCTCCGCCACACCTCCAGGGATGACCATGACGGGGAAGCCGAGGTAACTAGCGGGGATGGGTGTGAAAGGCAAGCGCGGTGCTCAGGCCGCCTATTGCACCCGAACCACTGTCAAGCCGCGCGCCCTCAGCATCGCCGCCAGCCCGTCGCTGCCCGCCATATGGGCCGCGCCGACAGCGACGAACGGCCGCCGCCCGGAGGAAAGCTCAGCCGCGATGCGTTCAGCCCAGGCCCGGTTGCGCAGCGTGAACAGCGCCTCGCGCAATTCTGGATCAGCGAGTAGGCCGCGATGGCTTTCGGCCTCGATGCGCGCGAAATCGCCGGTGCGCCAGGCGGTGATCAGGTCCGTGCTCTCGTCGCCGGGCGCGCCATTTTCGCGCAGCACGGCGTTCAGCAGATCGCGCTGTTCGGCTTCGGGCAGGGCATCGAACAGGCCGAGCTGCCCGGCATTGCCCTCGAATTCGATGACGCGGCGCCCACCGGCAAGCCGCAACACCGCGCGGTCGATGCCGTTTTCGGCTGCGCCCGATGCCGCTCCGGCACGGGCGAGCTGGAGCGCGGCAGCCCAGCTCTCGGTCTGGGCAAAGTCGCTCTCTTTGGCACCCGCGCGTTCGAGCCGTGCCGCCAGCGCGCCGCGCAGTGCCGGATCTATGCGGCTGCCAAGTGGCGGCAGACCGGGGCTGAGTGCGAACCTGGCATAAGTCTGCGCCGCGCCGCGCTGATTGGCGAGCAGGTTGACTTCGACCGCGATGACATCGGCCTCGCCCAGTGCCTTGTCGATGGCCGGCGAGCGCCAGGCGGCGGGGCGGGGCAGGGCATGGATGGTTCCCAGCAGCCAGGCCTGCTCGCCCCTGGGGCCAGTCACTTGCCAGAAGGCCGGGCGCGCGGGTTCAGCCGCAGGCGTGCAGCCAGCAAGAACGGCGATTGCGAAAATCAGGGCAAAGAGGCGCGGCGTCACCCGCGCTCTATGCCTATTGCAGGCGGGAGCTGGCAATGCCCTTGGCGGCCAGCACCTGTTGCACGCTGCCCGCGCCGGCAAGATGTCCCGCGCCGACAGCCATGAACACTGTGCCCGGCCGGTTCAGCCGTGCCTTGATCCATTCGGCCCAGGCGCGGTTGCGGTTGTAGAGCAGCAGTTCCATCAGCTCGGGCGCATCGTCTTCCTCATTCATCAGCTGCGCGAGCCTGTCAGCATCGCCCTGCTTCCAGGCGTCGATCATCTGGGCGATTTCATCCGATGCCTTGGGCAGGTCGGCGACCACTTCGTTGAGATAGCGCAGCTGGACCGCCTGCGGCAGCGTATCGAACAGGCCAAGCTGATATTCCGCGCTTTCCAGCGCGCCGTGCGGACGACTGGCGGCCTTGGCGCGGGCGTCAAGCTTGGCTTCGACACCGTTTTCCGGGGCATAGCCATCGCGGAGCACTGGCAGGCTCGACAGGACGATCGCGGCATACCACGGCTTGAATCGGTCGAAAGCAGCGATTGGCAGGCCATTGGCCTTGAGCGTGGTTTCAAAAGCGGCGCGTTGCGGCGCGGTGAGCATGGCGCGCAGTGTTTTGCCCGCGGGCAGCGTCGCCTTGGCGAGAACGGCGGCCTGCATCTGGGATGATTCGCTCTCGACGATCTCGGTCACGAGTTCCTGACTGCCATCGAACGCGGCGGCAACCGGCCCATGCAACCAGTCGATCCCCGGCGGCAGGGCATGGACCGTGCCGAACAGGTAGATGATCGTATCGGCGTCGCGCACCTGCCACATCGCCGGGCGCGCGAGCGGGGCGGAGGAGAGCACGACCTGCTGGTCGGCAGGCGCGGCTGCAGGCAGCGGCTCGGCGGGCGCAGTGGCGGCAAGGCTGGTCGCAAGGACAGCGGCGGTGAGCGCCAGGCGGCGAAGGAACTGGTTCATGGCGGCCCCCTATAGCGCGCAAATCTCGCTAAGCGATGAACGCGCAAAAACTGAACCGCGATTGACCCGTTGCCCGCCATCCGCCAAAGGGCCGGGCCATGTCCGACGCCCCGCTGACCTTCCAGGAGATGATCCTGCGCCTCCATTCGTTCTGGAGCGCGCGCGGCTGCCTGATCCTCCAGCCCTATGACATGCGCATGGGCGCAGGCACGTTCCATCCTGCTACCACACTGCGCGCGCTGGGGCCCGAGCCGTGGAACGCGGCCTATGTCCAGCCAAGCCGCCGGCCAACCGATGGCCGCTATGGCGAGAACCCCAACCGGCTGCAGCACTATTACCAGTATCAGGTGATCCTGAAGCCCAATCCGCCGAACCTGCAGGAGCTTTATCTAGAAAGTCTGGCGGCAATCGGCGTCGATCCGCTGGCCCACGATATCCGCTTTGTCGAGGACGACTGGGAAAGCCCGACGCTGGGCGCCTGGGGACTGGGCTGGGAAGTCTGGTGCGATGGGATGGAAGTCACCCAGTTCACCTATTTTCAGCAGATCGGCGGGTTTGACTGCAAGCCGGTTGCAGGCGAACTGACTTACGGGCTGGAACGGCTGGCGATGTATATCCAGGGTGTCGACAACGTCTACGACCTGCGCTTCAACGACACCGTCAGCTACGGTCAGGTATTCCTCGAAAACGAAATCGAGCTTTCGAAGTACAACTTCGAAGTGGCTGACACTGCATCGCTTTTCGATGGCTTTGCCAAGGCCGAGGCCGAATGCCAGCGCTGCATCGAAGCGCAGATCCCGCTTGCTGCCTACGATCAGGCCATTGAGGCCAGTCACTTGTTCAACCTGCTGCAAGCACGCGGGGTGATCTCGGTGCAGGAGCGCGCGAGCTACATCGGCCGGGTGCGTGATCTCGCCAAGGGCAGCTGTCAGGCATGGATCGAGAAAAACAGCGAGCGCTGGGCCAAGGAATTCCCGGGGTGGTCGGTATGACCCAGTTCCTTCTCGAACTGCGCTCGGAAGAAGTGCCCGCCCGGATGCAGGCCGGCGCGCGGCGTGATCTCGAAAAGCTGTTCCGCGAACAGATGGTGGCAGCAGGCGTTGCGCTGGGCGCGCTGACCGTTTGGTCCACGCCGCGCCGGCTGGTGCTGATCGCGTATGATCTGCCGCTCGCGACGGCGGCGGTCAGCGAGGAAGTCAAAGGCCCGAAAGTCGGCGCACCGCCGCAGGCGCTCGAGGGCTTCTTGCGCAAGACCGGGCTGACGCAGGAGCAACTCACCGAGCGCGACGGCGTGTTCTTCGCTATCAGCGAAAAACCGGGCCGCGCGACCGCCGATGTGCTTGCAGAAGCGATCCCGGCGATTATCCGAGCCTTCCCCTGGCCCAAGTCGCAACGCTGGGGCGCGGGCTCGATTTCCACTGAAAGCCTGCGCTGGGTGCGGCCCTTGTCGGGCATTGTCGCGCTGCTTGGGCAGGAACTGGTGGAATGCGAAGTCGGCGATATCCGCTCGGGCTACGCCACCATGGGCCACCGATTCCATCATCCGGGCGAAATCACCATCGGCTCGGCGGCGGACTATCAGGACAAGCTGCGCGCCTGCCATGTGATTGTCGACCACGCCGAGCGTGAGGCCTTGATCCGCGATGCAGCCAAAGCCGCCGCGTCAGCCGCCGGTCTGACGCTGGTCGAAGACGAAGGGCTGGTGATTGAGAACGCCGGGCTGACCGAATGGCCGGTGCCGCTTCTCGGCCGGTTCGACGAGGCA
>CAXNKI010000080.1:0-6394 GCA_964202645.1 Alphaproteobacteria bacterium
AGGCTGCCGCCATCAGCCGGTCCACTGTGCCGCCCTTGCCTTCACGCAGCAGATAGGCGGCGGCGCGACAGCCAGCAGCACTCCCCGCCTGGCATCCCTTGACCGAAGCGGCGCGGGATCTGGCGAAATCTCCTAACTGGTGAGCGACCAGCCCCTCCTGAGTACAGGCTTCCGCTGCCCCCAGAAGACAGGCCTTGGCATAGTAAGGCAGCGAGCCCCGCGCATCTGCCGCGCCGCCAAAGTAGCCGTGGACGAGCGATACCGCGATGCTCTGACAGGCAATCGCCACATCTCCGTTGCAGGCGCGCTCGTAATACTGCCGGGCTGCAGCAGGATTCTTCGGACCGTCCGTGCCTTCCATCATCAACGAGCCAGCCTTGCCGCACTCATACATGACCCCGGCGTCACAGGCCCGGATCGAAGCCGCGCGCGACGCGACTGACTGGGCTTGCAAAGGAGCATAAAATGCCGGAAATCCGGCCAGCAGCATGGCTGCACACAGAATTTCAAGAGCGAACCTGCCTCGCATTAAAGTCGTCACCCTTCGCAAACTGCACAAGCCGCAGGACTATTCACAAAAGATATGACAGGTAAAGTCAGGTTAGAGCGACGGATGTGGACCGCTGACTTGCATTGGGACAGCCCGATTGCCTGCGCGGCTTGTTGACCTTGGCGCGGCGAATCTGTAGTGGTCATATGATCGAATAATAGTTCACAATACCGAATTTTGGAGAGGTCCCCTGGAACACACCGGCTATATCGACGGAGCCTTTGTCGCTGGCGAAGGCGCGCGCTTTGTCGTCGAGAACCCTTCGGATGAAACGGTCGTCGCCGAAATCGCCAGTGTGACAACCGGGCAGGTCGACAAGGCCATCGGCGCGGCGCGGACCAGCTTCGATTCGGGCGCGTGGAGCGGCCTGACGATGAAGCAGCGCGCCGAGGCGATGCGCCGCTATTCGGAGGCGTTGAAGAAGCGCGCCGACAAGCTCAAGGAACTGGCGATTTCCGAGGCTGGCTGCCCGGTCAACTCCACTGTGATGGGCGCGCAAGTCCACGCACCACTGCGCATGACCGATGAAATCATCGACATGTTCCTGGGTCTCCCAGAGTTCGACCAGAACCCGCTGCCGCTGCATGAGCGGGTCAATCCCTATTTCACCGTGCAGAGCCTGAAGCTCTATCGCCCGCTCGGAGTGGTTTCAGCGATCTCGGCCTACAATGTGCCGTTCTACACCGCCTTCTGGAAGGTGATCCCCGCGCTGATGGCAGGCAATTCGGTGGTGCTGCGGCCCAATCCGCTCACCCCCCTGTCAGCGATGATCTTCGCCGAAGCCGCCGATGAGGCAGGCCTGCCCAAGGGTGTGATGAACGTTGTCCTCGAACAAGGGTTGGATGGCGGCCAGTTGATGACCACCGACCCCCGCGTCGATCTCGTCTCGTTCACCGGTTCCTGTGTGGTCGGCGCGAAAGTCGCCGAACAGGCCGCGCCGACGCTTAAGCGGCTGGTGCTGGAACTCGGCGGCAAGTCGGCTGCGATCTTCCTGCCCGATTCGGCCGAGCGTGCCGCTGCGCACGGATTTCAGGTCTGCACTTCGCATGCCGGACAAGGCTGCGTGCTGGGCACACGCGTCTTCGTGCCGCAGGAGCGGAAAGCCGAAGTGCTGGAAGCGATGGCTGCTGCGGTCGCCAATGTGAAGATCGGCGTGGCAACCGATCCGGCAACCCAGCTTGGCCCGGTGATCAGCGCCGGACAGCGTGCGCGCTGCGAGCATTTCACCGCGGCAGCGGTTGCAGCTGGCGGCCGCGTCGTCGCGGGCGGCAAGCGGCCCGAAGGCTTCGACAAGGGCTTCTTCTATGAGCCGACCATTCTCGACCTGCCCGACAATGCCAACCCCGCCGCGCAAGAGGAAATCTTCGGCCCAGTAGTCGGCGTAATCGGCTACAAGGATCTCGACCATGCGGTTGCCATGGCCAACGATTCCAAGTTCGGCCTTTCCGCCTGGGTGACGGGCGCAGACAAAGTGGCGGCCTTCCAAACCGGGCTGAAAATCCGCTCCGGCGTGGTCAACGTCAATGGCGCGGTGATGAGCAGCTATGCCAGCGGCGGCGGGATCAAGATGAGCGGCCTCGGGCGCGAGCGCGGCATTGAAGGCTTGCGCGAATTCCAGATGGTCACAACATTCAATTTGGGCGCATGAGCGCGATCGGAAATTTGGGAGCATGAAGATGCAGGGAATGCTTGAAGGCAAAGTCGCGGTAATCACTGGCGCCGGTTCAGGCGTTGGCCGCGCGGCCGTGAAATTGTGGACAGAACAAGGCGCCAAGGTCATCGCGGCCGATATCAACCTGCCCGAAGCCGAAGAATCAGTCCGCCTCGCTGGCGCGCCGCAAGGCGCGGCCAAGGCCATCGCCTGCAATGTCGCTGATCCCGCGCAAGTGGAAGCCGCCGTGCAGCTTGCGGTCGAGACTTTCGGCCAGCTCGATGTGATTTACAACAATGCCGGCATCACCGTCTCCTCGCGCCCGGGCGGCGGCGGACTGCGCCCGCTGGTCGAGCTACCCGAAGACGAGATGCGCCGGGTCGAGGACGTCAACATCAACGGGGTGATCTATGGCTGCCAATCGGCGATCCGCCAATTCCAGAAGCAGGGGTCGCCAGGCGCTATCGTCAATACGGCCTCGGTTTCGGGGCTGATCGGCTATGGCGGCGTGCTCTATGGCACGACCAAAGCCGCCGTCACTGGCATGACCCGCACCCTGGCAATCGAAGTCGCTGATCAGGGCATCCGGGTCAATTCGGTCTGCCCGGCTGGCATGCTGACCAATTACGGCGATCTCAGCCCGGATTCGCCGCACAAGGACATGATCCTCACCAGCATGGGCAAGATGCACCCGCTGGGCAGGGCGATCGATCCGGCCGACACGGCTGGCGCGGCGATGTTCCTCGCCTCCGATCTCGCATCGAACATCACCGGCGTGAACTTGCCCGTCGACGGCGGATTGACTGCCGGCCGCAAGGTTGGAGGATAAGCCATGGCAAGCTGCCCGATGACGGCGAAGAACTCCGCCGCGCTCGCCTCGCTAATGAGCGACAATCCGCGCTATGCGGAAATGTTCGACGTCAACACCCAGTCCGCCAACACCGGCATCGACATCGACACCGACTATACCGAGGCGATGAACCTGCTGCGGGACAAGGCAGCGGTGCAGCCTGGTTCGCTGCGCAAGCTGCTGGGCGCGGAGGAACAGGAATTCTCGCCGGTCAAGCGCGACAAATATACCTTCTTCTCCTATCGCGCCTGCGAGATCGGTTTCCGCGAGAACCTGATCTTCTCCTCGGAAGGCTACAAGGAGAGCCCCGGCGTCGCCAGCATCGGCCCGACGATTCTGGCCATGGTCGGCAAAGAGCACAAGCGGCTGCGCTCAGCCGCCCAGCCGCTGTTCAAGCGCCCCAAGGTGCTGGACTGGTGGAACAAGCGCTGGGTCCAGGATACTGCCGATGCGCTGCTCGACCGGCTGCTGGACGAAGACGCGGTCGATCTCAATTTCGAGCTTTGCGCTCGCATGCCAATGGCGACGATCACCCGCGCCATCGGGCTTGAAGGCTCGGACGTGCTCGAATTCCGCTATCAGCTCGATCGCGGCACGTTCGGCGCGCACAAGCTGAAGCCTGAAGAAAGCGCCGAAGCGCGCGCCTGGGTTGATGGCAAGCTGCGCGACCTGATCGCGGAGAACACGAAGGTCCGCGGCGACAACCTGATCACCGGGCTGATCGACAGCGAGATCATCCACGAGGACGGCACCAAGCGCCCGCTCACCGAGGACGAGATCTTCGGCTATGCCAAGCTCGCGATCTTCGCAGGTGGCGGCACCACGTGGCGGCAAATGGGCATCACCATCGATGCCCTGATGAACAATTACCACTTCTGGGAAGACTGCGTGAAGGACCGCAGCCTGCTTGATCAAGCGGTCGAGGAAGGCCTGCGCTGGCGCGCTACCGATCCGGTGTTCCCGCGACTGTGCACTGAGGATACCGAGGTCGAAGGTGTGATGGTGCCAGCGGGCGTCCGCGTTGACTTGTGCCTGGGCGCGGCAAACCATGACCCGGAGAAGTTCAAGGATCCCGAGAAATACGACATCTACCGCGACAAGAGCCACCAGATGGGCTTCGGTTTCGGCCCGCACCGGTGCCTCGGCATCGAAGTCGCGCGGCAGGAAATGATAGTTGCGATCAGCGGCCTGATGGACCGCTTTCCCAAGATGCGGATCGATCCGGACAAGCCCAAGCCGCGTTACCGGGGGCTTGACCACCGGGGCATGGACACGGTCACCGTCAGGCTGAAAGGATAAGCCCATGAGCGAAGAACCGCGCAAGTCGGACATCGGCACCGATATCACCCTGATCGGCGATGAGCATGTGCGCCGCTACCAGGAAACCGATGGTGAAGTCGGCTATATCTGGAACGGGGTGACCGCGCTGCTGTTCACTTACACCGGCCGCAAATCCGGCGAAAAGCTCACACGGGCGATCATCTGCACCAAGATCGGCGACAGCTATGCGATTATCGCCAGCAAGGGCGGCGCGCCGAACCACCCCTTGTGGTATCTCTCGCTGCTGGAAAACCCCAATGTCGATGTCCAGGTCAAGGCCGACAAGTTCAAGGCCGTCGCCCGCACCGCGCAGTCGCCTGAGCGTGAAGCGATCTGGGCTGAAGCCGTCAAGCACTGGCCCAATTTCGACGTCTACCAATCACGCACCGAACGGCCGATCCCGGTGGTGGTGCTCGATCCGGTGCGCGATTAATCGACGGGGCGGTTGACAAGGCGCAGGTCCGGGCGACACTGGCGCATCATGGCATCCGCAACCGTCCCCCCGCCGCTCCGCAGCACCGCAAATCCCGCGCCACAACGCGCCGCCAATTCCATTCGCCGCACCATGTCGATCGACGTGAGCTGGCCAGACGGGGAGACCGGGGGGCGCCTGTTCGTCGGCCGTTGCCGCGACTATCGAACGCCGATTGACGGCGGCGAAGGGCGCGTGCTGGACGAGGCCGAGTTTCAGGCGCGACTGGCTGAAGACAAGACCATCACCTCGATCAACGCCACCCCGGCGCCTGACCGGATCGACAGTCTGGTCGGTGTCCGCGGCGGCAATCATTTGCGGCTGTTCATCAAGGAAACCATGCCAGAGCTGATTGCTGATGGCGCGCCGATCTATCTGCCGCTTGACGATATCTCCGGAACCTCGCTGGTTTCCGGCTCTGCCTGGTCTCTGTGGAACGGAGAATCGCCCGAGAACATGCGCAGCCGGTTCACGCCCGAGGAACTGGAGAAGATGATGGCTGACCGGGTCAACGTCTGCTGGGGCCTGGCTGAAGGCAACAGCGGGGTCACCGGCAGAGGACTGGACAATGGCGTCGGCGGAGCTGAAGCGGGCGATGTCCGCAATCCGGCCGATCCGCAAGGCTGGCACCTCCTGCATGACGTGGACGGCCCGAGCTTCCGGCGCGCGCGCCGCATCGAAGTCCAGCGCGACGACAAAGCCGGGCTGATTCGCATCGAGGCCGCCTTTCAGGACAGCGTCAGGCGCCAGTCAGGCAGTCGCGGGGCGATTCACGAATACAACATTTCCGCCACTGCCGATCTGGCAACCGGCAAGCTGCTGACTCTGGTGCCGGAGCCGCGCATCCTGCCATTCGGCGAATGCCCTGGCGC
Source organism: Alphaproteobacteria bacterium (assembly GCA_964202645.1). Classification (GTDB taxonomy): domain Bacteria; phylum Pseudomonadota; class Alphaproteobacteria; order Sphingomonadales; family Sphingomonadaceae; genus Novosphingobium. The sequence continues at coordinate 5,716 of CAXNKI010000080.1, forward strand.
AGTGGCCAACACCCAGCGACTGGTGGGCCGCACGCTCGGCGAAATCCGCGAAGCCGTGCTCGAACAATTGCGCGGGCCCCAAGGCTGCACCCACCTCAATGATGCGCTGCGGGCGTTGGCCGAGGTGCCGAAACTGGCGGGTTATCTGGCGGCTTGATTTACGCCGCGTTGGCCCTGCCGCCATCCAGCGCCACCAGCGCAGACTCATAGCGCCCCAGCCGGTTCCACGCATCAAGCGCGGCGACTTTGTAGGCTTCGGCCAGCGTGGGATAATTGAAGCTGTTGTCGATGAAATAGTCGATCGTGCCGCCAAGGTTGATCACTGCCTGGCCAAGGTGAACCAACTCGGTCGCGCCCTCGCCGATGATATGCACCCCCAGCACGCGGCGGGTGGCGATCTCGACGATCATTTTCAGCATTCCTGCGCCCAGCCCCATGATGTGCCCGCGCGAGGTCTCGCGAAAGCGCGCGGTGCCGCATTCATAGGCAATGCCCTTCGCTCGCACCTGTTCTTCAGTGAGCCCCACCGAGGAGAGCTCGGGCACGGCATAGATGCCGATCGGATAGGCCTGATCACCCGCCGGCATGGCTGCGCCAAAGGCATGACAGGCGGCCGCCCGGCCCTGTTCCATCGAGGTCGCAGCAAGGCTGGGAAAGCCGATGACGTCGCCAGCGGCAT
>CAXNKI010000081.1:0-6312 GCA_964202645.1 Alphaproteobacteria bacterium
GCGCACTGCAAGACCTCGCCTGGTTCCTCGTCCTGTCAGACACGATGCACGGCCCCGGCGCCCAGCGCGGCAAGCACCTTAAAGGAATGGGCAGCCGCGAAGAAACCATCGCACTGTGGGAGCAGATCAGCGGCAAAAGCGCCGCCGACATCGAATGGTATGAGGACTTCACCCACCTCAAGATGGCCTGCACCGGCGCGCGCCTGGGTCAGTTGCGGGGTATGCAGATGCAGCCGCCGGAGTATCTGAGGATGCGGCTGAAGGTGGGGTGAGGTTGGCCTTGCCGAACCCTCAATAAAAATTCCGCCGCAGCACCGTCACGCTGCGGTCCTCGCGCGCCATCGCCATGACATGTGCGCCAGGATAGGCGATCTTTTCAACTTCGCTCAGCGGGATGCGCGGCCAGGGGTTCATGTCCCGAATCAGGGTTTCGGTGGTGCAGTGGACCGTCACCTCCTCGCCCGTATCGGTGCGGATGGTGACATCGCCGCCATGCTGCGCAGTCACTTCGCCGATCACCGGCTGCGGCGCCCATGCGGGGATCGCGCGCACATCAAGCGAGAGGCGGAACTCGTCCGAGGGGTTGGGCAGCCCGGTGTGCGCGGTCAGGTAGTTGAAGATCAGCACGTCGCCGACCTTGAAATTCGCCGAGCGCCAGTCCTCGTCGGCAATCGCCTCGCGCGGGATGGCGTTGCCTTCGCGGCTGACATCGTGGAGGCTGCCGCGCTTGTGGGTTCCCGGCGCCACGGCAAAGCTGCCCCGGTCCATCGCCACGTCGCGCACCGGCATCCAGCAGATGGTGAACAACATGCCTTCGTTATAAAAGCCGTCCTGGTGCCGCCCGGCGAACAGGTCCTGACCCTCGGCAATCGGCCCGCTGGGAAAGGCCGAACGGTGCGCCGCAATTGGTATCCACACCGGATCGGCCCCCAGCGCATCGCGCAGCACGGCATTGAGCAGCGGCTGCTTGACCACTTCGTGCCAGACGCGCGTGCCGATGGCATCGCATGGGCGCCATGTGTCGCTCTTCTTGCCGGTCCACACCGGAGCTTCGCGCGCCAGGTCGATCAGGCCCTCGGCAGCCAGCGCCGCGCGGTATTGCACTTCGGCCGCTCGCATCTGCTCAGGATCGATCACCCCGCGCAGATACAGCACGCCGTCTTCCTCAAAGCGCTGGCGCAGCGCCAGCCCATTGCCGATCAGCGGTGTCGAATCGGTGAGCGGAGTAATCGCGATCATTGCGCCTGCCCTCCCGGATCAGACCACATTATCTGCGCCGGCGGCATGTTTGGCAGCAATCCAGCCCCAGACGAACGATGGCCCGACGCTCGATCCCGCACCCGGATAGATCCGGCCCATAACCGAGGCGGTGCTGATCCCGGTGGCATAGAGCCCCTCGATCACCGAGCCATCCTCGCGCAGCACCCGCGCGTTCACATCCGTGACCACGCCGCCATAGGTGCCCACATCGCCGGGGACCATCGGCGCTGCATAGAAAGGCGCCTCGTCAATCGGCCCCAGCGTGTGGCTGCCGTCCTCGCGGTAAAAGTCCCCGAGGAAGTTGTCATAAGCGCGGTTGCCGCGGTTGAATTCCGTGTCCTTGCCCGCTTTCGCATCCGCATTGAAACGTTCGACTGTTGCCAGCAGCACCGCCGGGTCCAGCCCGATCTGCGCCGCCAGGCCTTCCAGCGTGTCAGCGCGCTTGAGAAAGCCGCTGTCATACCACTCCTGCGGCTTCTTCGAGCCGGGCATAGTGCCAGTGTACATGTATTGGCGCATGTGTTTTTCATCGACGATCCACCAGCTCGGGATCGCCGGCACGGTCTTGTCGCGCTTGAGCATGTTCTGGCAGAATTCCATGTAGGAGCCCGCCTCGTTCATGTAGCGCACCCCTGACTGATCAACCAGAATCGAATAGGGCTTGGTCACATTCATCTGCCCGCCGACTGCGGCAAGCTCGATGCCGTCGCCCTCGTTCTTCACTCCCGGCGGGATCGACATCTGGTTGCCGACCATCTCTTCCATCTGGCCGATGGCAGCGCCCAGCTTCATCATTTCGAGGATCATCTCACCGGTGTTGCCGCCCGGGGTTGCGGTCCACTCGACGGACGTTCCCGGCTGGTATTTGTCGCGCATTTCCTGATTGTGCGAAAAGCCGCCGGCATTGACCAGCACGCCGAGATTGGCACCGATGCGCCAGGGCTTGCCGTCCTTGACCGTGACCACGCCTTTGACCGCGCCCGAGGCATCTTGGATGAATCCGGTAACCGGCGAATTGACCCGCAAGTCCACCCCTGCCTTGAGGCTGGCCTGCAGCATCCGGCCCTGCAATGCTCCGCCCGCGCTGGTCCAGCGCTTGCCAGTGAGCTTGGCCATGACAATGCGCCAGCCCACCTTGAGCATGGCGATGCGGCCCTTGAACGAGCTTTTCATCAGCGCAATGTCGAAGCCTTCGAAATGATAGGCGGGGACTTTCATGAAATTGGGCTCGAGCTTGTCCCGCCATGCGCCCAGCTCGTTGGTGTCAAACAGGTCGGCGATGATCGTGCGACCAGGAACCGAGCCGCCCGGCCGGTCGTCGTAGTAGTCCGGCCACCAAGCCATGCGGCGCAGTTTGATGCCGTTCTTGACCAAAAACTGGATCATCTTCGGGCCTTCGGTGACATAGGCCGCGCGGCGTTCCTTCGTTGTGCCCGGGGCATCGAGCGACTGCCCCGCCGTGGCCTCCATGTAAGTCATCGATTGCTCGAAGCTGTCCGCGATTCCGTCCTCGGCCATGAACGGGTTGTTGGGAATCCACATCACCCCGCCCGATCGCGAAGTCGTGCCGCCGATGCGCGGCATTTTCTCGAGCACGACCACGCTCTTGTCCATGGTGCGCATGACCAACGCCGAAACCATCGAGCCGCCGCCGCTGCCCGCCACCACGAAATCGAAAGTCTCGTCGAATTGTTGCTCGCTCATGCTTGCCTCTCCCTCATATCCCTAAGAAAATTGCCGCGATCGACTTTGCCAGTAGCAGTGCGCGGCAATGGTTCGGTGCGAAATGCAACGCCGCGCGGCACTTTGTAGATCGCCAGATGCGCGCGGCAATGGGCCTTGACCGCATCCTCGGTCAGATTGCTGTCGGCAGCGACCACCACCGTCGCCACCAACACTTCGCCCAGCCGCGGGTCTGGCCGGCCATAGGCAATCGCCTCGCGCACCCCGGGCATGGCCGCCAGCACCCGCTCGACCTCGGCGCAATAGATGTTCTCGCCGCCCGAGATCACCATGTTCTTCTTGCGATCAACGATGGTGTAGATGCCGTTCCCGTCAACCGTGGCGATGTCGCCGGAAGCCAGCCAGCCGTCTTGCAGCGCCTCGGCTGTAGCCTCGGCATTATTGACGTATTCGTTCATAACCATCGGGCTGGAAACGAACAGTTCGCCCGGCTCGCCAATCCCGGCCTCGCTGCCATCGTCGCGGCGCAGCTGCACTTTCACAGTCGGCGCGGCCCAGCCGCAGGCGGCGGGATGCTGGAGGTAAATGTCGCCGCTGATCCCGCAGGTCCATGCGGTGCCCTCGGTCTGGCCATAGCCGTTCGAGAGCTGGCAATGCGGCATCCGCGCCTTGATCTCCTCCACCAGCGCCATGTCGAGCGGCGCGGAACCATTGGCCATATAACGCACCTGCCCGAGCAGTTCGGGCGTGGCGCGTGGATGCGCGAACATGTCAAACAGCATGGCCGGCACGAAATTGAGCCGGGTCATGCCGACGCGCTCGATCATGTCGAGAGCAATATCGGCATTCCACTTCCCCATGATGTGCACTGTGGTGCCCACGCTGATCGCCCGCAGGCTGGGCATGATCCCGCCGAGGTGAAACATCGGCCCCAGGATCACCGCCGGGGTCGCCATGGCGCGCTGGTGGTCTGGCAGGGTCTCCCCGCTCTCTTCCTCGTAGCGCACATCATAAAGCGCGCCCATGAATGTCGCGACCGCGACCGAAGCAGCGAGCGCGCCGTGGCTGAGCAGCGCGCCTTTGGGAAAGCCAGTGGTGCCCGAAGTGAACAGGACGATGGCGCCCTCATCTGGGTGAATGTCTTCCGGCGTGAAATTCAGTCCCGGAACCGGCGCGGAAATCAGGGCGAAATCGGCATCCTTGCCCGCCCGCAGCGGACACGCGGGTGAACCGATGACAATGCGCCGGAAATGGGGATCGGGAGCTGCGGCACTGATGATGTCGTCGCGCTCGGCGTCGAGAATGGCGAGGTCCGCACCGGCGGTTTCCATCGCTCGCAGCATTTCCTCCGCCACCCCCCGGCTGTTGACCAGTGCGGCGATGCCGCCCAGCGACGTGATCGCGATCAGGCTGAGAATCCATTCGGGCCGGTTGGACATGACCACCGCGACCATGGTTCCCCGAGCCACGCCGAAATCATCGCGCAGCGCACGCGCCAGCGCGGCGGCGCGGGCGAAGCCCTCGGCATAAGTGAAGCTTGTCTCGCCGTGGACGATCATTGTCCGCTCGCCAAAGCCCATCGCCTGACGATAGATCCCGGCCAGATTGCGGGGCATTCCCTTGAACACTTCCTGCTCGCGCCCGCGCACCAGCACCGTTTCAAGCTCCCACGCCTTGCCCCGCCCGATCAGCCGATCAGCAAGCGGGTCGCGGATATTGCCGCAATAGTCTGGCGACGCGGTGGTCACGGTTTTCACTCTCCCGGCTTTTTCTCAAGACAGGCGCTTGCCTTGTCGATATGCAACGCGTCAATAGCATTAGGTGATAGGGAGAGACGGGCTTGTCGGCAAGGCTTGAAGGAAGCGCAGCGGCGGAATGGCGCGCGCATTGGCCAATCGTCGCCGCCGCTTCCGCTGGTGCGGCAATGTCGGCAATTTCCAGCTATTCTACCGGCCTGTTCTTCGAGCCGCTGGAGCGCGAGTTCGGCTGGAGCCGGGTCGCGATAGCTTCGCCCCATATTCTGGGTTCCATCGCCGTGATCCTGTTTGGTCCCTATGTCGGGCATATGATGGACCGCTTCGGATCGCGGCGCGTGGGCATTGCCGGCGTTGCCCTGCTCATTATAGCCTTTTCGCTGCTAGGTCTGACGACGGCGAACCTGGGATTATGGTGGTCGCTGTGGCTTTTACTGGCGCTCACCTCGGTGCTGTACCAGCCAATGGTGTGGAGTTCGGCGGTCACCAGCTTCTTCGCAGCTGGGCGCGGCTTTGCCCTGGCCGTGACTCTGTGCGGAACCAGCATCTGCTCGGTGATCACCCCGCCGCTGGCCGCCTTTCTGATCGACCAGGTGGGCTGGCGGTTAGCCTTTCCCGCCATCGCCCTGTGCTGGGGGATTGTCGTGCTACCGCTGCTGTTATTGTTCTTCACCAGCGCCGCTGACAAGGCGCGCACCGGCAAAGCGGAGCAACAGTCCAGACCGGTCCACACCAGCTTCTTCGCCAGCTTCCGCGGCGAGGCGCTGACACTGCGGTTCCTGCAGGTTGCTATTGCGGGTTTTTCGATCGCCCTGGTGGTGGTGTCAGTGGCGCTTTCTATTGTGCCGATCCTGTCGTCGAATGGCATCCCGCGCGGCACGGCGGCAGGAATCGCTGCGCTGCTCGGGCTGTCGTCAATCTGCGGCAGGCTGACCATCGGCCTGCTGCTCGACCGCTTTTCCGGCCGCCACATCGCCGCAGTCGCTGTGTGTTTGCCGATCGTCGGCAGCCTGGTGCTGCTTGGCTACCCGGGTTCGATACCAGCCGCCTCACTGGCGGTGGTGATCTTCGGGCTCGCGCTGGGCGCAGAACTGGACATCCTAGCCTACCTCACTTCGCGTTATTTCAGTGTGGCGAGCTTTGGCATGCTGTTCGGCACAATCGGCGCTTTTATTGGGTTGGCAGGCTCAACCGGACCGGTCTTGCTCAACGCCGTCTACGACGCGACGCAGAGCTATGAGCTGGCCTTGATTGGAGTTATTCCGGTGTGCCTGATATCGGCAAGCCTGTTTCTGCTGCTGGGGCCATACCCCGAACAGAAGAAAGCCTAACCCAGCAGCACTGGCAATCCTGATGGCCCTTGCTGCTCAAGCCCGCCAGTGATGAACGGCGCGGGCGCATCAGGATCGAGCCGCAGGTTCGGAAACGCATCAAGCAGCGCGCCGATCCCCACTTCCATCTCCACCCGCGCAACATTCATCCCCAGGCACCGATGGGTGCCGAGCCCGAAAGCCATGTTGGTGAGGAACGCGCGGTGGATGTCGAAGACGTCAGGGTTATGCCAGCGCGCAGGATCACGGTTGGCGGGGCCAAGGCACAGCTCGAGCACCGAACC
>CAXNKI010000082.1:0-6287 GCA_964202645.1 Alphaproteobacteria bacterium
CACCGAAAACTCCGAGCCGGTGCCCGCCCCGAGGCTGGCAATGTGAGCTTTCACTTCAACATCGGGATAGGCATCGAAGGTCAGCTTGGCCGGCTGGCCGACGCGCATCCGGGCAAGATCGGTTTCCTTGAAATTGGCCTCGATCCAGCTGCGTTCGCTGACGACAATAGTCAGCGCTGGCAAGCCGGTGGTCACCATTTGGCCAAGCTGCAACCGGTCGGCTTGAGTGACCATGCCGCTCACCGGTGCATGGATTTCGGTTCGCGAAAGATCGAGCATCGCCCGGCGTCGCTGCGCCTGCGCTGCGAGCAGCTGTGGATTCACCCCGGGTGCAACTGATCCAGTGGCCAGGGCGGCGCGCGCCTCAGAGGCATCGGCCTGCGCCTTGCCTAACTTGCTGCGGGCATCGTCCAGCGCATGTTGCGCTGCCTGGAGCCGTGCGCGGGTGGTGAAGCCGCGCTCCATCAGTTCTGACTGGCGGCGGAACTCCTGCTCATAAAAGCCGATATCCTCGCTCGCGCCGCGGATATCGACCCCGGTCGAGTTCAACGCTGTCTCCAGTCCGATCACCTTGACCTGTGCCGCCGCGATTGCCGCATCGGCCTGGGCCAGCGCGATCCGCATCGGCTCGGCATCAATGCGGAACAGCAGGTCGCCTGCGCGGACCTGCTGGTTCTCGCGCACCAGGACTTCGACGATCTCTCCACTAACCTGCGCGCTGACCGAGACCTTGTCCTGCTGGACATAGGCGTTGTCGGTGGAAACGAAGTTTTCGGTCGACTTGTAGTATGCAAACGCGCCAGCAATCAGCAGCAGCGGAAGCGAAGCCATCAGCACGACGCGGCGCCAGCGACCGGATCCCGAACGCACAGGCATCGGCGCTTCCTCGATCGGTGCTTCGAACTTCTGGTCGCTCTCAGCCATCGGCCGCAATTTCGTATGGTGCGCCGTGCGCGAGGTTGTGCCCAGCCCGGGCGAACACCCGCGCATCATCGTCGAAGGAGCGGTGCGCCGCGTGCGCCACCTGACCCGGCAATAGTTGCAAATTTCTGGATTTCAGATCGTGGTCCACGCGGTCGCCATAATAGCTATGCTTACTATATTCAAGCCTATCGCGCGCGCCGCACACGCCAATCTTGTCTGCTTATGCTTCCATGAAAAGCCGCGTCAGCCTTTGCCGGGCGATCCACCAGCGCCCTTCCCGCTTCACATAGTCTTCGTGATAGTGACCATAGCCCCGCATGGTGCGGCCATCATCCCAGATTAGCCGGTCTTCCATTGCCCAGACCGCGCTCGCATGGTCGCCGTCGATCAGAATTTCCGGGGAATGCACCTGGTGGCATGTCTTTGTTGTCTCAATCGAGCGGCGCACCGATGCAACGAAGGCATCGCGGCCCTGCTCCAGCGTGCCGCCGCTGTCACGCACATCGACCTCGACATCTTCGGCAAAAAGCTGAGCCCAACCCTGCCAGTCCTTGGCATCAAGCAAGCGGCAATAGGCCGCCTTGAGGTTGCAGATCGCCAGCCAGTCGTCAAAATTTGCCATGTCGCTAGCCTTCCGCAGCCAATCGCTCTGCCGCCAGCTTGCGCAATTCGTCGGTCTTGATCTTTGCGCTGCCAGTGGTCTTGAGCTCATCCTCAGCGAAGAACAGCACCCGGCGCGGGACCTTGTAGCTCGCGAGTTTCTCTTTGGCGAAGCCCTTGATCGACGCCTCGTCGAGGCTGGCACCGGTATGTGCCACGATGCAGCCGACTACCATCTCGCCGAGCAGGTGGTCAGGAACGCCGACCGTCTGAGACAGTTTGACCCCCGGACATTCGCGGATCACCGCGTCGATCTCCAGCGGCGAAACGTTGGCCCCGCCGGTCTTGATGATGTCATTGAGCCGGCCTTCCCAGTAAAGCCTGCCCTGCTCATCGATATAGCCGCCGTCGCTGCAACGCAGAAAGCCGTCCTCGTCGAGGCTCTGGTCGAGCGGAATACCAAGGTAGCCAAGCATCAGCGTCGGGCCCTTGACCGCGATTTCGCCGCGTTCCCCCAGAGGCATTGTCGCGCCCGTCAACGGGTCGACGATCTTGATCGTGGAACCCGCTGTAGGAATGCCATGGCTGTTGCCTGAAACGTCTGCCGGGGTGCCCGATGGATAGACCGTGATGAGGGTAAAGGTCTCGGTGTTGCCATAAGCCTGCGCCGGCTCGCGCCAGTCAGTATTCACCGTCGGATGGCGCGAGATTGGCGTGGTGCAGTCAATATAATGCAGTGCAGAGAGGTCTGCGCTGGCATAGTTGGGCGCAGCTTCCAGCTGGGCCCACTGGTGCGGCCAGGCGTTGAGAAAACTCACCCGTTCTTGCGCCATCAGATCGAGCGCTTCTGCGGCATCGAACCATCTCTGGAGCACGAGGCTGCCGCCGGAAGACAACGTCCCGCCCAGCGCCATGGCGAAGTTGCCTGACCAGAAAAAGCCGTTCGCCGACCACATCCTAACCGGATAGGCGGCATCGACAGCATACCATTGCTTCCAGCGCCACAGCTGGAGACAGACTGCGCGGTGCGCGCTCAGGATGCCCTTGACCTTGCCCGTCGAGCCCGAAGAAAACTTGAGCATGCCAACGTCACTTGGCGCCACCGCTGCGCCGCGCGCTTCCACCAGTTCGGGCGATACCGTCGCACCGCGCGCCAGAAATGCGCTCCAGCCTTCTGCAACGCCAATGCTCTCATCGCTATCCAGCATCGCCAGATGGCGCAGATAGGGATATTTCAGCGAGGCCAGCGTGCCGGGGGCCGCAGTCATCACTTGCGGCTCGAGGCCGCCGAGCAGTTCGAGGTAGTCCTTCTTGAGCACGCTGCGCTCGAAGAGCAGCACCGAAATGCCAGAAACGCGCAGCACTTCGTCAAGCTCAGTGGCGGTGTAGAATGTGCTGATCGTGGTCGCGATGCCGCCGGCAAGCGAAGTGCCAAACAGGCCGGCAAGGAATTCAAGCCGGTTGGTCGCCAGCACGCCGACGCGAGTTCCCTTGGCGATCCCCAGCGATACCAGCGACCGCGCCACGGCCAGCGATTGTGTCAGCAGTTCGTCGTACGTCCAGCGCACCGCCTTGCCGTCGAGGTAGATCACTGCCGCCTCATTCGGCCCAAACCGCGCCGCCACTTCGCGAATGTAGCCACCCAGCGTCAGCGCACCGATGCCAGCCTCTTCGGCCAGCGGGATACCCCGCGAGATCGACAGGCCGCTCTCCATCCCTGCGCTACCCGACATCACTCAAGCCTTCCGGTTCAGTATGGCAATTCGACTTCGTTGAGCGAGCTGACCACGGTCCGCCCGTTCTGATCGGTCAGCTTGACCTTGATCTGCACCACGGGGAAACCCCACTGTGAGTTCTCGATCTTGTCGACTACTTCGCCCTCGAAATAGGTCACGTCGCCTTCAAAGGCCGGCGTGCGGAAGTCCGACTTGGCGTGGCGCACCATTCCGTCATGCCCTGCCCACATCGCAAGGTAGTCGGTGTTCCAGGCTGCCATCGTCGCGCCATAGCCATATGCGCGGCTCATGCCGACTTCGCTGGCATAGCTGTCGTCGATGTGGCCGCGTGAAGGCCCGACATAAAGCCCGTCGCGGGCGCGCGGATCGATCATCGCCAGCTCTTCATCAAAGCCGAAACCTTCCACCCAGCCCGGATCCTGGTTGATCCACGGATCGACCACGCCTTCGGGCGCAGTCCAATGGAAAGTGCCCCAGATATTGAACAGGAACGCGCGGTATTCGGTTGTGAAGCTGGCAATCGTGTGCGGGCCGATCACCCGGCGCGGCAACTTATCGCCAACCGAAACTTCTTCCCAATGCGGCGACTTACCCTCGCGGTTGGACATCAGCCAGTCATGGCGAACTTTGTCGACTTCGGCGAGTTCAGCCTTGGTCCAGCGCTTCAGCGTTCCCGAGGTGGCTTCATACATGCCAAGCCGCTCGGCCTCGGCCGCGAGATACCGGATTGCGGTCGAGCGCGCCTTGGCCACAAGGGCACCGTTCTGGTTGCGGTGCGTGGTGTCGCCGCGGCTGAACATGGTTGGCCCGGCAAACTTGGTGTCGGTCACCTTGTAATCGTAAAAGCGGCGCTCCTGGAAAAGCTTGTCGCCGGGGCGGATCGGGGTGCCATACCACCACCACTCCTCCCCGCCGAAGATCAGGTGGCTGCCGGGGATCTTGCCGACGCAGGCAGGCTGGCAGCCGTGGCCATAGTCGAGGCTGACCGCCATCGACTGCGGAGCGATGATATCGCCGAACTTGGTCGTCGCGGCAAATTCCTGGTCCCAGTGCAGCGGATTGGCATAGTCCATCGCCATGACCCAGCGGCGGATGTCGCTCTTGGCGCAAGGCTCAAACAATTGCCCGCCGCCAACCAGTTGACCGACGCGATGATCGACATCGCTGAGGTCAAGCTGGGGGCCTTCATTCGTGCCTGCATCTGCCATTTCGTCTCTCCCGTTCAAGTGCGTGCTTTAGCGCGTCACATCGACCAATACCCGCCCGCGGATCTTGCCGGCAACAATGTCGTGGCCCGCCTGGATAGCGCCCGCCAAATCAGTCTCGTGACCGATCAGCCCAATCAGCGACCGGTCAAGATCGCGGTCGAGCCGGGCCCAGGCGGCCATGCGCGGACCCTTGGGGCACATGACGGAATCGATGCCGAGTAGCGAGACGCCGCGCAGAATGAACGGCATCACCGTCGCCGGGAAATCCGCACCCTGGGCCAGTCCGCAGGCAGTGACGGTTCCGCGATATTTGGTCTGGGCGATGGCATTGACCAGCGTGTGGCTGCCGACGGAATCGATAACGCCGGCCCACAGTTCCTTCTGCAAAGGCTTGCCCGGATTGGACAGTTCATCGCGGTGAATGAATTCGCTGGCACCAAGCGTTGTGAGGTATTCCTGCTCGCTCTCGTCGCCATAGGAAGCAACGACGGTATAGCCCGCCTTGGCGAGCAACGCAGTCGCGACTGAGCCGACGCCGCCCGGCGTGCCAGTGACGAGGATCTTGCCGTCCTCGGGCTTGACCCCGGCATTGACCAGCGCATCAACGCTGAGCGAGGCTGTGTAACCAGCCGTGCCGATTGCCATGGCTTCCTTGCCGGTAAAGCCGGCGGGCAGCTTGATCAGCCAGTCACCATTGAGCCGCGCCTTGGTGGCAAGCCCGCCCCAGTGCACTTCGCCCACGCCCCAGCCGTTGAGCAGCACCGTATCTCCGGCCTTGAACTCGGGGTAAGTGCTCTCGCTCACCGTGCCGACCAGATCGATGCCGGGAACCATCGGCCAGCGGCGCACGACCGGCCCGGAGCCGGTGATGGCAAGGCCATCCTTGTAGTTGATCGTCGAAACCTGGACGTCGATGGTAACATCGCCCTCGGGCAACTGGCTGTCGTCGAGCTGCTTCAGCTCGCAAGTCTGGCCGGTTTCTGTCTTCTCGATGAGGATGGCGGTGAACATGGCAATCTCCTGCTGAATTCTATAGGCGCCCGCTCGTGAGAGCGCCGGTGGACGGATCAGGCAATGGCGCATTCTTGCCCTTGCCCGCAATCAAAATGGTCAGGCAGTCACGGGTATCTCCACCCTGCCTTGCAGTCGCCCGGCAATCTCCGGGAAAGCCGCAGCGCGCATGGAGCCGAACAGCGACAGCCGCAGCGTCTCGTCGGCCAGCCGGCGCGCCATGGCCGAGCGTTCCGCCGAATTGCCGGCATGGGCATTGGCCCAGACCGGCCAGAGAAACGTGCCGGCCAGCGTGAGTACGGCGAGCACTTCGGGATCGACCCCGTCCTGCGAGAGGTCGGTTGCGGCAAAGCGCCGAAGCGATCCGACATATTCGCCCCAGAACTTGTCCGCAGACGGGTTTGGCGAAGCGAGGATCTGCAACATCCACACCCGGCCGAGATCGGGATTGGCCATGGCAAATGCAGTCAGCCGATCGGTCATCCCGGCAACGTCAACCTCCTCCACCCGCCGCGTCCCGATCGTCTCGGGATCTCCGAAAGCAGCGCGAAAGAGTTTGTCGGACGCCCAGGCGACCGTCGCCTCGATCAGCCCCTCGCGGGTATCGAAATGCTGGTAAGCGGTGCCGCGATTGACCCCGGCAAGCCGCGCGACTTCGGACAGACTCACCCCCTCCGGCCCGCTGCGCGCCAACAGACGGTGCGCCGCGTCGAGAATAGCCTCTCGCGTGGCCTCAGGATCGCGCGGACGACGGGAAATGCGGCTGGCCATAATGAACAGCACTGTTGCCTATTACCGGCTCCAAGCC
>CAXNKI010000083.1:0-6261 GCA_964202645.1 Alphaproteobacteria bacterium
CCGGGTCATCGGCTGCGTCGTCGTTGGCTGTGCCAACAGGAGCGGTTTCCCCCCGCGCCGCGACAGTCGCGGTGACAGCGACAGTTTGAGCGGGGGCTGCCGACGCCAGTGCAGCGCAGGCAAGCCCCATGACCAATGCGGCAGGCTTCCGCATCAGAAGTTGAACCGCACGCCGCCAGTGAAGCGCCGCCCAAAGCGTTCGTATTCGATCGTCTGGATGTCGCTGGCCGGGGTAGCGATGCCCGTCGCGGTCAAGAGGTTGCCCGGCTCCGAATAGCGGCGACCCGGCTTGTTGAGCAGGTTGGAGCCATCGACATAGATTTCGAAATTCTTCGTCACCGCATAGCGCGCCGAGAAATCGAGTTCGTCGTCGGCGGCCCAATAAGTGTCGCCGCCATCGGTAAGATCGTCGGCAATTCCGTCAAGCCAGGTGGAGCGGCGCTGATAGTTGAGCCGCAGCGAGAGGCCATACTTCTCGTAATAGATGCCGGCGTTGTAGACCGTATCCGAGGTGCCGGGCAGGCGCACCTTGCGCGCCGGGATTGCGGCGGTGGCGGGCTTGGTCACTTCGCTGTTGTTTAGCGTGATGTTGGCCGAGATGCCGAAGCCGCCCATCCATTCGGGCAGGCCGAGCTGCTCGGTCCAGGGATCAAGCTGCAGCTGGGCGGCTGCCTCGAAGCCATAGATCCGCCCTTCGCCGCCGTTGGTGATGCCGGAGAATGTATAGGACGAGCGATCGGTGCCGTCGATGTTCAACGCATCCGAGCCGAAACTGCGGCGCTGGAAATAGAGGACGTCCTTGACCTTTTTGTAGAATACACCCGCCATCAGATAGCCCTGCGGGCGGACGTACCATTCGAGATAGCCATCTAGGCCCCACGCCCGCTCGGGCTTGACTGCCGGATTGCCTCCGGAAATCGTCTGGTTCACGTCGTTGATCACCACATTGGGCCGCATTTGGTCATAATCAGCACGCGCAGCGCCGGTAGTGAAGCCGAGCCGCAGCTTCTTGGTGTCATCAACGTTGTAGTTCAAGTGCAGGCTGGGAAACACCAGCGTTTGCGAGCTCTCGGCCGTAACTAGGCCGCTACTCGCCCCGACGGTAGCCAGCGCAATGCCGCGGTTCTTCACGTGCTCAACGCGCGCACCGCCGAGTACCGAGCCCCAGTCATACTTGAGCGTGCCCATCAGATAGCCGGCATAGACCTGCTCGCGCACGTCGTAATTGTTGGCGAGGTTGCCCGCAGTCGGCGCGACACCAAAGCTGCTGCGCGCCGCAGCGGCATATTGCCGCATCTTGTCAGTATCGAAATAGCGGAATGTATAGTCCATCGGAATCTTGCCGAGGAAAGCCTGATCCAGCGAGAACTGGTTGTAGTCCGTCGGAATGCCGATGGTCGTGAACTGCGCCGCCGTGTTCAGCACGACAGACTTTTCATCGACCACCTTGGTGCGCTGGTCGATCTGGAAGCCAGCTTTGAAAATGGCATCGGCACCAAGGAACTGGGTCTCGCGGGTGATTGCCAGACGCCCGGTATAGGCCTTGGTGGTATCGACTGCGTCGAGAACCGTGAGCACACCGAGCGGTTTGGTGAATGTGTCGATTGCGGTCACTGCTGTCCCGGCCTGGAAGCGGGTCGGGCTGGAGAGTTGAAGCGTGTTGAACAGCAGCAAACGTGAACGGTTCGGATCGCTGAAGTCATAGCTGATCGTCGGGCGCAGCGTACGCGTGCTCGGGCTGTCCCATGTCGTATCACCGACGATCCCGCGGTCGTCCTTCGATTCGGTGAAATTGCCCAGCCAGTTCAAAGTCCAGCCGTCGCCGAACTTGTGGGTGCCCTCGAGCGTGTTGGTGAAGATCGACTGGCGGAAGGCGCGCAGGGTCGAGCGCTGGCGAATATCGACGCCATAGACTGTGCCTTTGAGCGGCGTGTTGCCAATGCAGATGTCGGCGTAGCCCGAAGTGGTTGGCGTAGTGGTCGGGGTGATCGTGCAGCCGGCAGTTGCCAGCACCAGATCGCCCTGCCTGTCGTCAAGGTCAAACCGGTAGTTATCGCGCGCCTCATCGTCTGTGAAGATCGTATAGATCGAGCGCAACGACACGGTGTTGTCGCTGTCCGGCTTCCAGTCGAGCCGGCCGGTAACCGACCAGTTCTTGCGTGTCAGCCGGTAGAGCTTGTTTTCCGCTTCATGGGCCCAGAAGCGGCTTTCCCAGCCCGGGCGTTGATCCTGCGCGACGCGTTCAAAATCCGTCTCGAAGTTGTCGGTGATCATGTCGCGCTTGTAGAACGTGCCCGAAACCAACAGCCCGATCTCACCCTCGCCTGCCTTGAACCGGTTAGACAGCACCAGCGAACCTTCGTATTCCTTGCGGTCGCCGAGTTCGGCGAAGCCCGCACCGAGCTTGCCGGCGGCATGAAAGCCGGGATAGTCGAAGGCGGAGCGGGTGACGATATTGACATTGCCCGAGACGGTCTCGCCCGGCATGTCCGGGGTCACCGCCTTGGAGACGACGATCTGCGAGGCGATGGCGGATGGAATCGAATCGTAGCGCGCGTCGCGCCCTTCGGGGCTGACAACGTTGATCCCGTCGAAGCTCAGTGTGGTCCAGTAATTCGGTGCGCCGCGCAGGGATATGTAACGCGCCTGGCCCTGATCGCGCTCAATGGCGATGCCGGGCAGGCGGCTGGCGGCCTGGGCGATGTTCTGGTCAGGCAGGCGGCCAACTGAATCGGAGGCCGCGACGGAAACCAGTGAGTCTGAATTCTTCTGGATCAGCAGCGCCGCTGCTTCCGATTCGGCAATTGGCCGCGCGCCGCTGACGACGATTTCGCCTTCCGCTGCGGCTTCGTCTGCTTCGGCAGCTTGGGCTGAAGCAAGCGGAACGATGGCGGCGATCGAGCAAAGCAGGATAGCACGGAAATTCTGGACAGGCAGTTGGCCGGTCTTGGCGCTCATGGCGAATGGTCCCTGATGGTTTTGGTGTGACCCGGCTTTTAGGTTCGGTCCATGACTCTACCGGGACAGTTTGTGGTCAGTTTTTATTCAGATTTACGACACTCGCGTTACACTGCGCAGCCTACTCGAGGTTGAGCACGCGCAGGCGGGCTATCTCGGGCGCGCCAATGCCCAGCTCCTTCTGGAGATAGCCTTCGACGCCGCCATATTCGCTGTCGATCACTTCAAAAAACTGAACCAGGTGCGAGACGCCTTTGGGGCTGTAGAGCGGCTGGGCCTTGGGTCCGCCGGGCGCCTTGGCTTGCGCGGCATAGATCTGCACAATCGGATTGCCGGGAAAGTCGGCGGGATCGAGCGGCGGCATTTCGAACTGCGGGCGGCGCAGCGCGGTGGATAGGTGATAGTCAGCGAGGATGGTCTGCCGGTCCACCCCCAGCGCGGTAAGCACCAGCGCGGTGGCAATGCCGGTGCGGTCCTGCCCGGCCGAGCAATGATACATCACCGCCCCTTCATCGGCGAGCAGGCGGCGGAAGATGGCGCGGTATTGCGGGGCGAGCGCCTTGCCCATGCCGCGATAGCTGTTTTCGCCATCACCGCCGGACATTCCGGCGAGCAGGGTCCGCAGCGAATAGTCGTTCGACAGGAACAGCGCGCCGGTGCGGTCATCGAGCTGGTCGGGAGCGATCAAGCGTTCGTCGGTGGAGCGCAAGTCGATGATCGAGCCAAGGCCCAGCCCGCCTAGTTTGGCATAGTCCGCCTCGGTGAGTAGCGGCATCGCGCCCGAGCGGTAGATCCGGCCCCATTTGACGCGCTTGCCGTCCGCCCCGACATAGCCGCCGACATCGCGGAAGTTCGAGCCCTGCTCGAGCGGCAGGACCCGCTCGGCGAGGCGCAGCAGCGAACCGTCGCCGCCATCGCGCAAGATGAAATAGCGGCGTTCGTTTCCGGTTGCCGGAATAGTCAGGCTGCCGCCGCGTTGATCGCTCGCGAGCGGGGTGGCCGCCTCGGGCGCAGCTGCAGGGCTGGTCGCCACGAAAACCGAAACCGGATCGCTGTCCTGCCAGCTGATCACTAGGGTCTGAGCGTCCTTGCGTGTGACCACCGCGTTGTCGATGGCCAGGGCAGCACTCGAAGTCATGGCGAGCCCGAGTGGCAGCAGCAGCCGGAAACAGGGAGCAAGCATGGCGGCGCGACCTTTCAGCAGTTTAAGCGCTTAGCCATAGGAGGCGCATATTGCGACGGCGTGGCGCTTTGCCATCTAATAGGTGACGGTTCCGCGACGACAGGTTGACGTTTGGCCTTTAGGGCACCGCTGCCTTGAACCGCGCATTGCCAAGCGCGAGGAACAGCAGGCTACCGATGAAGGCCGTCGCTGCGGCGATCCACAGAAAGACATCGAAGCTGCCGGTCATTGCCAGAAGGATGTTGCCGCCGCCCATCGCCAGGCCCATCACCGCCGAGAGCAGTCCGAGCACTGTGCTGTAGATAGCGATGCCGAAATAGCGGGTCACCAGATAAGGGATGATGTCGCCTTCGCCGCCGAAGGAAATGCCGATCAGTGCCAGTGCGACTGCCACGGCGGCAAAACTGTCGAGCGGCGAGGCGAGGAGCACGAGCCCGAGCACCGGCAGCCCGAAGCCGATTGCGGCGATCAGGTGCGCGGGCAGATAGTCAAGCGCGACGCCCGACAGCACCCGCCCGACGATCGAGCTGATCGCGAAGACCGAGACCAGTAGCGCCGCCGCGGTTGCGGGCAGGCCCTGCGCCAGCACCACGGTCTTGAGCTGGGTGGTGGCAAGCGTGAAAGGCAGGTTCACCAGGAAGGTGGCGGCCAGCATGATCCAGAACACCGGGCTGGTGAACACCGCGCGATAGACGCCTTCGCGCGCCGTGACGCCGGATGCCTTGTCGTTCGCCGCTTCTGCCTCTCGCGATGGCAGCAGTAGCAGGGTCACCACCGCGCAGACCGCGCAGAAGGCGGCGACCAGCATATAGCCCGCGCGCCAGCCTTCGGCCTCGACAAAGCCCGAGATCGGCCCGGAAAACAGCGCAGCGACCATCGGTGGGCTCGACCCGACAATCCCCAGCGCCAGACCGCGCCGCGCCGAATAGGCCCCGGCCACAACGCGCGAATAGACCGTGGCAGTGGTAGTCGAGCAGATCACCGTTTGGGCGATATAGATGACAAGGTAGGTTTGGATGCTGCCATCCATCGCGGCAATGGCGAGCAGGAACAAGGGGAAGGTCAGCGCGCCGACCGCGGCAACCCGGCGCACGCCAAAGCGGTCGGCCAGCCGCCCGGCAACCGGTGTGCAGAACACGATCAACATCTGCACCGTGCCCAGGCTGGCCCATTGCGACAGGCTCCAGCCCAGATCCTTCATGAAATAGGGCGCGAAAATGCTGAGGATATAGCTGTTGAGCGACAGCGCCGAGCCCATGCCGATGAAGCCGCCCAGCAGCGGCCGCCAGTGGCGCCTGAATTCGCTAAAATCGGCCATGCTACTCCCCATCTGTATTTTGCGCGGCTATCGGGCTGGGTGCGGCGCGGGGCAAGCGTTTTCCTTGACTTTTGGCCAACCCAGGCCTAGCTGCCCCGCTTCCCCAGAGGATTCTCGTTTTTTCGGAGTGCCCCATGGCGCGCGTTACCGTTGAAGATTGCGTCGACAAGATCCCCAACCGGTTCGATCTCGTTCTGCTTGCCGCGCAGCGCGCGCGGGAGATTTCGGGCGGCGCTGAGCTGACCATCGACCGTGACCGTGACAAGAACCCGGTCGTCGCCTTGCGCGAAATCGCCGAGGAAACCGTGCGTCCCGCTTTCCTCAAGGAATCGGTGATCGGCTCGCTGCAACGCGTGCTGCCTGACGACGACGACGAGGTTGATGACATCGGCTCGCTCAGCCAGTCGGCTGAAGCGTTGCGGATCACCGCTGCTGCCCCGGTGCGCAATACCTCGCTCGGCGGCGACTACGAAGGCTAGGGTGTTGCCCTCAGCCACGCGAACTGTGGCAGGGCAAATACTTTCTCACCCATAAAACGCGCGCCGGCCCTGGTCATGTGGCGGCGGTCCTGGCTGATCAGCTTTCGCTCCGGTGTAAACGCCGGGACCGTTCTGCTGCCGTTATCGAGCATGGCAAGCAGATCGACATAATAGCGCGCTGGGATCTCCGCGCGCCCAGCCGCATTGTCCCTGATGGCATAGTCCAGCGGTCTGGCCCTGAACTTGTATCGCTCGGCTTCTGGCAACAGCAAAACGGCATTGTTATTGTATCCGAATTGCTTGGTGCCCAGCACAATAATGTG
>CAXNKI010000084.1:0-6254 GCA_964202645.1 Alphaproteobacteria bacterium
CCGATCAGTTCGTCTGCCTTGCGACCCAGCAGCCGACAGATCGGCGAGGAAAGATACGAGATCGTGCCGCGCCGGTCAGTTTCCCAGAACCAGCCAAGTCCAGTCTGCTCGTATTCTGCTAGCAGGCGTTCGGCGCGGACCTGCACGCGCTCCAGCTCGCGCTGCCGGGCATCGATCGCGCGGTCGCGATGGCTTTGCAGGAAGGCTGCCAGCACACCGAGACCGCAGCCCACCAGCAGACCCAGCACCGTGCTCAGCGACGGTGACACCAGGCACAGGCCGGTCCACAGTGCGATGTGGCCGGCCACCATCGCAGGCAGGCGACTGGTTAGCGAGATCGAGATAACCGCGCCGTTGATCGCGATGACCGCGATCACGATCGGCCAATCAAGGCCGCCCTGGCCGGCCCAAAGCGCCATACCGAAGCCGAACAGTTGCATCGGCAAGGCAATGGCAATGATCGCAGCGAGGTAGCGCATGGTCGTGCTGCGGCCTGGCGTGCGCTCGAAATTGACGAAAATCTTGGTAGCCCCGGTCAGGGCAATCGCCGCGATGGCCAGTGTGACCACTGCAATCGGAGGGAAGGCGAGCTGGAGCAGGCTGGCGACCAGCAGGCTCAGCGCCATCACCGGCGCCATGAACGCCCATTCCCGGGCGATCAGAAAATGGACGGAGTGCCGACCTATCTGGGCTGCCGAAGCGCTTCCCGCCTGGCCGCGCCCTGCGCCGCCGCGCGGTCTTGCTGCAACTGGTGGGCTCTCCAATTCGCGGCGCGGGAGTGGCGCAGTTACCGGTGCACTGGCCGGCGCATTGGGCGGCGCGCCTGGCGGGGCGAGCCCGATTTGATTGTCCCGTGCGGCAGTCATCATTCGCCCATGGACCAGATGCGCTTGAAAAAGCGTTAAGCATGACTGATTTGGCGGTGTAAATTGCAGCTGGCCAGCGGTGCATTTTTCGCTTTCGCACCAGCGGATTTTCGTCGATGAAATCGGCAAGACGATAATTGGCCTGACGGGAGGGGCGGCTTGTGCGGCACATAGCTATCATTGGATCAGGACCTGCAGGCTATTACACCGCCGAAGCCGCGTTGAAGCAGTGGGGTGAGGATGTCAGGGTCGACATTTTCGACATGCTTCCTGTGCCTTACGGGCTCATCCGCAGCGGTGTTGCGCCGGATCACCAATCAATCAAGGCGGTTTCCCGGCGCTATGAAGCGACCAATCTGTCCGAAAACGTGCGCTTCGTCGGCAATGTCATGGTGGGCCGTGATGTGGCCATTGCCGAACTGCGTGAACTCTATGACGCCGTGGTGCTGGCCACCGGCGCACCGCACGACAAGAAGGCGGGTATGCCTGGCGAAGACCTGGCGAACGTCTTCGGCAGTGCCGCATTCGTCGGCTGGTATAACGGGCATC
Source organism: Alphaproteobacteria bacterium (assembly GCA_964202645.1). GTDB lineage: Bacteria > Pseudomonadota > Alphaproteobacteria > Sphingomonadales > Sphingomonadaceae > Novosphingobium. The sequence goes on from CAXNKI010000084.1 coordinate 1,416, forward strand.
CTGAATTCGCCACCCATGATCCCGATTTCACCGGTCGCAACGCCGTGGTGATCGGCAATGGAAACGTCGCGCTAGATGTAGCGCGAATACTGGCAAAGACCCGAAGCGAATTTGGCGGCAGCGACATTGTCAACCATGCGCTCGACGCACTGGAAGTCGCGAAGACCGAGCAGATCGTTATCCTCGGCCGGCGTGGGCCCCACCAGATCGCGATGACGCCGAAGGAACTGGGTGAGCTCGGCCATTTGACCCGCGCCTGCCCGCGCGTTGACGCTGCCGATCTGCCCGACGAGGGCGAAGATGCCTTGCTCGAACCTGGCCAGCGCAAGGCGGTTACCCACTTGCGCAGCTTCGCTGCGATCGCCGAGGCCCACCGCGAGGACAAAGTGATTGATATTGCTTTTGATTTCTTTGCTGCGCCGAAAGCGATCCTAGGGGAGGGCAAGGTCACTGGAGTCGAAGTCGAACGCACGCGGTTGGAAGGTGGCCGCGCGGTCGGCACAGGGGAAACCTACGTGGTGCCTGCCGACCTCGTGGTGATCTGCATCGGCTACCAGACTTCGCCCATTGATGGCGTGCCTTTCGAGGAAAACGCTGGCCGCTTCGCCAACGACGAAGGGCGCATCCTGCCCGGGCTCTACTGCGTCGGCTGGGCCCGGCGCGGGCCTTCGGGCACGATAGGCACCAACAAGCCCGACGGCTTCGCGATTGTCGAGCGCATTGCTGAAGATATCGCTGCCGGCGCGCTTCCGGGCGGCAGCAGGAAAGGCCGGGCGGGCTTCGATGCGCTCGCTGAGGAGCGCGGCCTCAAGGTCGTGACTTTCCGCGACTGGAAGAAGATCGAAGAGGCTGAAAACGCCCGCGCTCGCGAGGATGCGCCGCGCGAGAAATTCGTGCGGGTTGAGGAAATGATCGGGGCCACTGGAAAAGTCTGATCGTCCGGCCTGCCCGGGTTCACGAAACCAGCGAATCCCCGAGGCCGACCTTCTTCCCGCGGGTGATGAAGACGCGGTCGCCCAGTTGCGTGGTCTCGAACACCTTCTTGGCGAATTCCTCGGGCATGCCGATGCAGCCGTGGCTGGCATAGCCCCACTCGACCTTGGTCGCGTGCAGCGAAATGCCGTCATTGGTCAGCCGCTGCATATAGGGCATCGGCGCGTCATAAATGTTCGAAACGTGGTGGCGGCGCTTCTGGGTGATCGGGAAGACGCCGGTGGGGGTCGGCTTTTCCTGGGTGCCGAGCAGGACCGCTGACGCGCCGATTTCATGGCCACCGCGGAAAATCGAGATCACCCGGGCATCGAGATCGACCGTAACGACAATCGGCCCGGCAGGGACATTGGTATCGTCCCAGTGCCATTCACCGTACTTGATCGGGCCGGAAATCGGCAGAATGCGCTTGATGACAAAGCGCTCGTCTACCGGGGCAGGGCTTGTCGAAGCGGCCGGCACTGCGGCTTGCCCGGCAGTATCGCGCGCGGCGGCAACGACCTGGCGTGCAGTTGCCGGGGGCTGCGGCGGATCGCTCATCACCAGCGCCGCGCCAACGCCGACCGCTGCCACAGCGGCCAGGCCCAGCGCCACAGCTCCTTTGAGGTGTTTCATCATGCGGCCCCGTTAACGCCAATTGGTGACGATAAACATAACCGCAAAGGCCTGTGATCCCAAGCCCCACGGCGCGGCTCTGACTGCGCTGTATCGCAGCGGGACCTCGGACCAGCGAGTTGTTAACCGACCAATGCTGCCGCTGCGCGGGCCGCGGCCTCAATTGCCGCCGCATCGGGCGCGCCCTTGCCCACCAGCCAGCTGCCGCCGACGCATAGCACCGCATCCAGCGCCAGCCACTGCGCGGCGCTCGCCTGGGTTATGCCCCCGGTCGGGCAGAAGCGCGCCATGCCGAAGGGTGCGGAGATGGCTTTCAAGGCGGCAATCCCGCCTGAAGCCTCGGCGGGGAAGAATTTGAAGCGGGTGAGGCCAAGATCGAGCCCAAGCATGATATCAGCGGCATTGGCCGTGCCGGGCAGGAATGGCACGCCAGAGGCCACTGCCGCTGCGCCCAGCGCCGGGGTCAGCCCGGGCGAGACTATGAACTGCGCGCCTGCCTCAAGTGCCGCATCGAGATCGGCGGGGTTCAGCACAGTGCCCGCGCCGACGACCGCACCGGGTACCTGGCGCATCGCGCGGATAACATCGAGAGCAGCCGGCGTGCGCAGAGTCACTTCGAGCACTGGCAGTCCGCCGGCAACCAGCGCCTGCGCAATCGGCACGGCGTGGGCCGCATTCTCGATCACCAATACGGGAATTACCGGCGCCAGGCGCATCAGGGCATCGATCTGGCTCATGGTAAGTGCCTCGCAAAAGCCGCGCCTGCGCCAAACAGGCCGGGCTGCGGGTGGGTTATCAATTTGATCGGAATGGCTTCCATCCGTGCCCGGTAGCGCCCTTTGTCGCAAAAGCGTCCGTAAAAGCGGCTGGCGGGCAGCAGTGCCCTCAGCCGGGCCGTCAGGCCGCCGGTCAGCACCACGCCCATCACGCCGTGCGCTAGAGAAAGATCGCCCACCGCCGCCCCGTAGCTCGCCAGGAACAGGTCCAGCGCGCGCGGGACTTCGCCGGCGATTGCTGCCGCCCACAACTCGGCATCGCTCCGGCTGTCGCTGGGATCGAAAGCGCGGACCACTTCGCCAAGCCCGGGGCCGGAGACGACCCGCTCCACCGAAGCCCGGCCATGCGCCGCCGCGATGGCTACGCAGACAAGCTGTTCATCCCCGTCCAGTGGCGCGAAATGAATGTGCGAGCCTTCGGTCTCGAGCACGACCGGCCCTTCATCGCGCCGCTGGAGCACAGCCACGCCGAGTCCAGTTCCCGGACCGATCACCGAGATCGCGCCCTGGGCTGGAAGCGGCAAATCGGGGCCCAGCACATGCGCCAGGTCGCCCGGCGGCAGTGCGTGCGCAGCATGCGCCATCGCACCGAAATCGTTGAGCAGCAGCACGCGCTCCAGGCCGAGCGCGCCTTGCAGGCTGGCCGGATCAACTACCCAGTGCGAATTGACGAAGCGCACCGGCCCGCCAGTAACCGGCCCGGCAAGCCCGAAAGCGGCATGGCTCGGCAGGGGCTCTGTCAGCATCGCGCCGAACGCCTGCCATGCCTCAGCCAGCCCCGCATGGTCCTTCGCGGCGAGCACCACTGGCTCGCTCAGCGCACGCACTTTGCCGCCTGCCACTTCGGCAACAGCAAAGCGGGCATTGGTGCCGCCAATATCGGCGACCGCTATCCGCATGGCTGCTGCACCAGATTTTGCTTGCCGGAGTAATCGTGCATGGCCCAATCCGTTAGCAGCGGGGCGCGGGCCGCGCCAGTGCGAAGGGCAGTGCAAAGTGGGAAGCCGATACGACGCGCTAATCGTGGGCGGCGGGCACAACGGGCTGGTCTGCGCCTTCTATCTCGCGCGCGCCGGCCTGAAAGTTCGCGTGCTCGAAAGGCGACATGTCGTCGGCGGTGCTGCGGTCACCGAGGAGTTTTATCCTGGTTTCCGCAACTCGACCGCAAGCTACACGGTCAGCCTGCTTCGCCCCAAAGTGATCGCCGACATGGCACTGTTCGAACGGGGGCTACGCTTCGTGGAGCGCCCGCTCGCCAATTTTCTGCCCTTCGAAAATGATTATCTGAAGCTCGGCGGCGGCATAGCGCGCACCCAAGCCGAGTTTGCCCGGTTTTCGGAAAAGGATGCCGAGGCCTATCCGCGCTATCTTGCGGCGCTGGAGAAAGTCGCCGCCTTGCTGCGTGATCTGGCGCTGGAAATCCCGCCGCGCCCTGGTGGCGGCATGGCAGCGCTCGCGGGGCTGGTCCGGCAGGGCTGGCCGCTTGCGCGGCTAGATCTGGATGCGCAGCAGGAGGTGCTGGCGCTGTTCACCCGCTCGGCGCGCGAAGTGCTGGATGGCTGGTTTGAGCATGACTGGATCAAGTCGGTCTTTGCCTTCGATGCGGTTGTCGGGAATTTCGCCGGTGTTTCCACCCCCGGCTCGGCCTATGTGCTGCTGCATCATGTGTTTGGCGAATTGAACGGCCAAAAGGGCGCCTGGGGCCATGCCATTGGCGGCATGGGGGCGATCAGCGAGGCGATGGCAGCCGCCTGCCGCGAGCGGGGCGTGGAAATCAGTCTCGAGGCTCCCGTGGCTCGGGTGCTGGTGGCTGGCGGCAAAGCCGTCGGCGTGGTGCTGGAGAGCGGCGAGGAACTGGCCGCGCCAATCGTTGCTGCCAATGTCGGGCCCGCGCTGCTCTATCGCAAAATGGTCGATCCTGCTGACCTTACCCCGCAGTTTCGTCATCGCATGGCGCAGTACAAGACCGGCTCGGCCAGCTTCCGGATGAATGTCGCGCTGTCGGAATTGCCAGATTTTTCCGTCCTGCCAGGTAAGCGCCAATCCGAGCATCACGGCGCAGGCATCATCATTGCCCCGGGGTTGGACTATATGGACCGCGCTTACGATGAGGCTCGCGCGTATGGCTGGTCCCGCGCCCCGATAGTCGAAATGACTATTCCTTCGACCGTCGATCCCGCGCTGGCTCCGCCGGGCCAGCATGTCGCAAGCCTGTTCTGCCAGCATTTCGCTCCCACACTGCCAGATGGACGCACATGGGACGACGAGCGCGAGTTGGCCGCCGATTGCATCATCGACACCGTAACCGCCCATGCGCCGAACTTCAGATCGAGCATCATTGCTCGTCAGATCCATTCGCCGCGCGATCTTGAGGCCAAGTTCGGTCTGGTGGATGGCGACATCTTTCATGGCCGGATGAGCCTGGATCAGTTGTGGGGCGCGAGGCCGGTGCTGGGCC
>CAXNKI010000085.1:0-6248 GCA_964202645.1 Alphaproteobacteria bacterium
TCCGCTGGTCGCAGGAGGATCGCATCGGGGTGCAGTTCGCCGAAGCGCTCGAGCTCGATGAAGCGGGCCGCTTCCTGCCAGCCCCGCCGCGCCCGTTGCGCAAACCCGGTGAGGGCGTGCTGCTGCGCAAGGCGGGGTAAGTGCGCCCAGCGGGCCCGGCGTAGTTAGCCATTTCTAAACCACGAAGTTCTACACTGCAGGGCGTCAACCTGTTGGCAATCTATCGGAGTGGTTTCTTGGCCAGAGTGGGCGCAAATGGTGTAGGCAGGCTGCGCAGCCTGCTGGGAGGCCGACCTTCGGGTCCGCCCCGGCCTGAGCCGCTGCTCGCCAGCAAGGACGAGTTGCAACAGGCAGGCATGTTGCTCCGCGACTATGAGAGTTCGGGACAGGGCTGGTTCTGGTCAAGCGATGCCCAGGGCCAGATTGTCTATCTTTCACCAGGTGTCGCCCAGCAAATCGGTCTTGAGCCAAGCGAGCTGCAGGGCCGACCCTTCCATTCGCTGTTCATCCTCGAGCGCGACGAGGACGACAGTGTCGAGCGGACGCTGCCGTTGATCTTCAGCGCCAGCAAGACTTTTTCAGGCCTCACGATCCGCGCCGCCAGGGAAGATCGTGAGATCTGGTGGTCGATTTCCGGTCGGCCGCAATTCAGCGCGGATGGCGCCTTTTGCGGCTATCTCGGCAATGGTGTGGACATCACTGCGAGCCGCCAGCTGCAAAAGGACGCCTCGCGCCTCGCGCTGTTCGATTCACTCACCGGGCTGTCAAACCGCCATGCGATGGACAAGCGCCTCGCCTCGGTGCTGTCTGCTTATCGCGCCGCCAAGCGCAGCTGTGCGCTTTTCATGCTTGATCTCGACCGGTTCAAGGCGGTCAACGACACCCTGGGCCATCCGGTGGGCGATGCGCTGCTCAAGCAGGTCGCCGAGCGGCTGCGTCAGGTTGTCGACAAGAACGGCGAGATCGGCCGGCTTGGTGGTGACGAATTCCAGATCCTGCTGCCCGACATCGATGATCGCGGCCGCCTCGGCGAGCTGGGCAGCAAGATCATAGAGATCCTCTCGCAGCCTTATTCGCTGGGGGAAAACCGCTGCGTCATCGGCGCATCCGTCGGCATCGCCATCGCGCCGTATGACGGCGTCGAGCCGGGCGAACTGGTCCGGAATGCCGACCTTGCGCTCTATGCTGCAAAGGATGGGGGGCGCGGCCAGTTCCGTTTCTATTCCAGTGACCTGCAGATCGAGGCAGCACGAAATCGGCAGATCGCGGCCGACTTGCGCGAGGCGCTGGTGCGAGATGAAATCAGCCTCGAGTACCAGCCGTTGGTTGAGGCGGCGTCGAACAAGGTTGTCGCGCTCAAGGCTTTCCTGCGCTGGGACCATCCCGACCTTGGCGAAGTCGCCCCCGCGGTTTTCCTGCCGATCGCAGAAGAAACAAAGATGATCGGCCCGCTGGGCGACTGGGCGATCAGGCAGGCCTGCGCTGATACCGTGCAGTTACCTGGAAAAATCAAGGTGGCCGTCAGCGTTTCGGCGGCACAGCTTGCTACTGGCAAGTTGCCGGTGGTGGTGACACAGGCCCTGGCCAATTCCGAACTGGCACCCGAGCGGCTGGAACTCGAATTTGCCGAATCCATTCTCGCCAGCGAAGCACAGCTTGCTGACGCCATGTTCGATTCGCTCAAGATCCTTGGGGTGCGGCTGGTGCTTGATCGCTTCGGCACCGGCTATTCCTCGCTCGCCAATCTGCGCACCGGGCCATTCGACAAACTCAAGTTCGGCGCCGCCTTCATTCGCGGCGCGACCGATCCCGGCAGCCGCAACGGTGCGATCATCAAGGCCATCGTCGACCTGGCGCAATCGCTGGGGCTCGATGTTGCAGCCGATGGTATCGAGGCGGGCGACGAACTGGCGTTGATGCGCGAGCTGAAAGTGGGCCAGATCCAGGGTGACATCTTTGCTGCCGCGATTAGCTATGACGAAGTCGTTGAAGCGCTGGCCAGCGGCGACTGGGTCATCGAACCCGATGGCCCCAGCCGTTATCGCTATGAGCGCAGGACCGTCTACCGAAAGGTCGGAGTGATCCACGAGGACTACCGTTACGATGTGACGATGCGGAACCTCTCGCGCACCGGATGCCTGATCGAGGGCCTCGTCGATGTCCCGCTGGACACTCCCTTTGTCGTTGATTTTGGCGCTGGGCAGCTTGCAGTGGCCTTGGTCAAGCGTTCGGCAGGCGCGATGATGGGGCTCGAGTTCGAGTTGCCGATGGTCGATGACGGGGCCGGGGGGCTGGTTACGCGGAATCGCATCTCGCCTTATGCGTTGGCGGCAGCCGGAATGCCGCTTGGCGCGCTGCCTCCCGGCAGCTATCCGCTGGACCTGGCGACGGGCGGCGGGGCGACCAAACTGGGCAAACCAAAATTCGCTGAAGTTCACGACGGGACGAAGAAGGCCTTGCGGCACGGCTGAACGCGATGCTGACAGCGAGGCGTTGCCCTGCTAACGGCGCGGGATGACTGATCTCAACCTCATCCGTAACTTCTCAATCATTGCTCATATCGACCACGGCAAGAGCACGCTCGCTGACCGGCTGATCCAGCACACCGGCGGGCTCACCGAGCGTGAGATGTCCGCACAAGTCCTTGATAACATGGACATTGAGAAAGAACGCGGGATCACCATCAAGGCCCAGACCGTCCGCCTTAACTACACCGCCAAGGACGGCCAGCTCTATGAGCTCAACCTCATGGACACGCCCGGCCACGTCGATTTCGCCTACGAGGTCTCCCGCAGCCTCGCCGCCTGCGAAGGCGCGCTGCTCGTCGTCGATGCCGCACAAGGCGTCGAAGCGCAGACCCTCGCCAATGTCTACCAGTCGATCGAACACGACCACGAGATCGTCCCCGTCATCAACAAGATCGACCTCCCTGCCGCCGAGCCCGAAAAAGTCCGCGCCGAAATCGAGGAAGTCATCGGCCTCGACGCCAGCCAGGCCGTGCTCACCAGCGCCAAGAGCGGCATCGGCATCGCCGAAGTGCTCGAAGCCATCGTCACCCGCATCCCGCCCCCCAAGGGCGACCGCAACGCCCCGCTCAAGGCCATGCTGGTCGACTCATGGTACGACCCCTACCTCGGCGTCGTCATCCTCGTGCGGATCATCGATGGCGTGATCAAGAAAGGCCTCTCCGTCAAATTCATGGCCGGCGGCACCGAACACCTGATTGACCGCGTCGGCTGCATGCGCCCCAAGATCGAACAGCTCGACGAGCTCGGCCCCGGCGAAATCGGCTTCATCACCGCGCAGATCAAGGAAGTGGCGCAAGCCAAAGTCGGCGACACGATCACCACGGTGAAGAACGGCGCCCTCGCGGCCTTGCCCGGCTTCAAGGAAGTCCAGCCCGTCGTCTTCTGCGGCCTGTTCCCGGTGGACGCCGCCGACTTCGAGAAACTGCGCGAGTCCATCGCCCGCCTGCGCCTCAACGATGCCAGCTTCAGCTTCGAAATGGAGAGCAGCGCCGCGCTCGGCTTCGGCTTCCGCTGCGGCTTCCTCGGCCTGCTCCACCTCGAGATCATCCAGGAACGCCTGACCCGCGAATACGACCTCGACCTGATCACCACCGCGCCCTCGGTCGTCTATCGCATCCAGCTGCGCAAATCGAAGACCGACGACGCCCGCGAGATCATGCTGCATAACCCCGCCGACTACCCCGATCCCAGCCGCATCGAACAGATCGACGAGCCCTGGATCAAGGCGACGATCTACACCCCCGACGAATACCTCGGCTCGATCCTCAAGCTCTGCCAGGACCGGCGCGGCGTACAGACCGGCCTGACTTACGTCGGCGGCCGCGCCCAGGTCAGCTACGAGCTGCCGCTCAACGAAGTCGTCTTCGATTTCTACGACCGCCTCAAAAGCATCAGCCGCGGCTATGCCAGCTTCGACTATGAGCAGATTGGCCTCCGCGAAGGCGACCTCGTGAAAATGTCCATCCTCGTCAACAACGAGCCGGTCGACGCGCTCTCGATGATCGTCCACCGCGGCGTCGCCGAAGCCCGCGGCCGCCACATGTGCGAACGCCTGAAAGACCTGATCCCCCGCCACTTGTTCAAGATCCCGGTGCAAGCCGCCATCGGCGGCAAAGTCATCGCCCGCGAAACGATTGCGGCGATGCGCAAGGACGTGACCGCGAAATGCTATGGCGGCGACATCAGCCGCAAGAAGAAGCTGCTCGACAAGCAGAAGAAGGGCAAGGCCCGGATGCGGGAGTATGGCAACGTCTCGATCCCTCAAGAGGCCTTCATTGCCGCGCTACGTATGGGTGAGGAGTAAGTACCTCCCCCGCCGGGGGGACACGCAGAGGGCGCGCATGCGCCAGCGGGACCACCGAGACGAAGTCGACCGCAGGTCAACGTTGGTGGAGGGGTGCCTCACGCGAGCCGGAGGCGACCGCAGGTCAACGCGCCAAGGACACGAAGGAAGATGCGAGGGCCATCGCCCTCGCGCTCCCGTAATTGGGGGGTTGTTGCACCTGTCACCGTAACCCCACTAGATGCAGTCAAACGCCTTGGCCTCGCTCGACCGCGCCTCGCGGGTTGGTTGCTATCTGCCGCTCTTCGCGCGATTGTCGGCCATGCATAGTAGGTCGCAATTGTCGACAGTCGTCTTGCCGCCCTTATCCGGCACGTTGGTGATCTCGACGGCATAGGGCTGTTTCCCCTCCGGTTTCAGTCCCTCGATTTCGAGCAGCGGCAACCGCCCGCCTGCAACGCTCGATCCGTCATAACAGGTCGCGATCAGCTTTTTGAGGCCGAGCGCATTAAAGTTGAGGGCGAAGTAGCGGAAGAAATTGCTTTCATACGGGTCGTCGCAGTTGCACAGCACGACCTTGTCGCACAGCTGCTCCCGGTAGTGCCGCAGCTCGTTCTCGATGTCGGACAGCTGGGTGTAGAACTCGTCCTGCTTGGCAGTCTTTGCCTTCGAGAGTGCCTTGTTTCCAATGCTAGAGGACACGGGCGAGCTAGCCATCTTAGTATATTCCCATTGCATGTTCATGACTTGTTCGCGATACCCGCCACCTGCCGTTCAGTCCACGAAAATTCACCAAGATGATTCCAATTTGGATGAGTTGAAAATAGGATTTCGGTGACAGTGCACTCAATCGCCAATCCGCCCCACCTCCCCTAGCCCGGGCCTGTCGAGCAATCGGGAAGACGCAGAAATCACTCGTCTGCATAAAATTCCCCACATCGCCCCCAATTCGTGCCATTAGGCCCCCAACCCACCCAACCAGACGAGACCAACACGCAAAATGGCATCCTACAAAGACCCCAGTTTCCAGGAACGCACTGCGCTCGCCAAGCAGGCCCGCGAGAAGGCGCTGGCGCTGCTCGCCACCAAGCCTGCGCCTGATGCCGAGCTGATGGCCCAGCGCAAGGCCGCGCGCGAGGCGAAGGAAGCCGCCGCGCGCGAGAAGAGCGCTGCGCGCATGGCCGCGATTGCCGAAGCCAAGGCCGCCAAGATCGCTGCATCGCAAGTGCCCGAGAAGCCCAAGCCCACCGAAGCCGAACTCAAGGCCGCGCGCGATGCGCGCTATGCGGCGCGCAAGCAGAAGAAGCGGTGATCTGACAGCCGCTTTGCCTCGGCGGAGCGGCACACGGACGCTGGACCCCGGGTCACCCTGAGCACGCCGAAGGGCCGGGGTGCGCTCGGCATGAGCGGCGCTTTCAGTCCAGCCCATCCTCCGGCGCGCCAAGCGCGGCCTGGCTGCGTTTGCGCACAGTGGGGCGGGGCATGCCGGTCTCGCCATCCCCGTGGGTCAGGAACTGCGGCAGGGCGCGGGGCTTTCCGGCTGCTGCGGGTTCGTCAGGGTCGCTGTCTTCCTCGGCTTCACCCGCCGGTTCCCACTCGGCATCTTCGGCTTCCGGCCACTCCTGCGTTTCCAGTTGCTCGCTATAGGCCGAGCGGCCTTGTGCTTTGTCTTCGGCTTCGGCGGCTATCCAGGCTTCGTAGAGCTGGCGGGTGTGGGCGGTCATGCCGGCGAGGTAGTTGCGCTGCATCCGGGCGAGTTTGGCATCGAGCGAGGCGATGACCTCTTCGGAATTGTGGGTCTGTTCGGCTTCGCGTTGCTCCTCCCATTCGGCGTGCCACCGTTTTTTCAGGCGGGCGAGCTGCATCTGGTCCACGGCGTTATTGCCGCTTGCGCCAGTGCCGCGGCGCAGGCCGGCTCCGAAGCGCTCGGGCGCGCG